>NZ_AQOI01000388.1:0-11145 GCF_000364665.1 Xanthomonas sp. SHU 199 | reverse complement strand
CAGCCGCCGCACCACCCTGCCGCAGGAGCGGCTGCAGCCGCGACGAAGCATTCCCATGAATGTCGGCGCGGCTGAAGACGCTCCTGCAAACGCGGGCAGCCAAGCCCTGTCCCTGCCACACACCTTGCAGCGCGCAGCGGCGCAAGCAGGTTCGCGGCAAGCGGCGACGCACATGCGCCCGCAAGCCCCCCTCACCCCGAATTGATGTGCTCCTTGCAGTACAGCCGCCGATACGCACTGGGGGTCATGCCCAGGCGCTGGCGGAACACGCGGCGGAAGTAGCCGCTGTCGCTGAAGCCGGCACGCTGCGCCACGTCGTCCACCGCGCAGGTGTTGACCAGCAGCAGCTTCTCGGCGAAGGCGATGCGCTGGCGATGGATCGCCTCGGTCAGCGTGGTGCCGAAGCTGCGCCGGTAGATGCGGCCCAGATAATCCGGATTGCAGTGCAGTTGCGCGGCCAGCGACGAGGCGGTGAGCGCGGTGTGGAACTGGGTGCCGATCAGTTGCTTGGCACGGTACGCCAGCGCCACCCCGGCGCGTTCGGAATCGTGCGGATCCGGCCAGGCGCCGGCCACGCATTGCAGCATCGACAGCACGATCGGTTCCAGCATCGGCAGCGTGCGCCGTTCCTCCTGCTCGGCCAGGAACCAGCGGAACAGGCCGACGAAGCGATCCGGATCGCGGATCGCAGTGCGCTGCGGCATCGACAGCGCCACCGCGTTGTCCGCCTGCGCCGCGCCCGGTTCCAGTTCGAAATGCACCCAATAGAACCGCAGGTCGTCCGGGAACTGGCCCAGGCCGGCGTGCGCGCGGCCGGGCCACAGCAACAGCGTCTCGCCGGCGCCGACGTGGAAGTCGTTGTCCTGTTCGCGAATCGAGAGGATGCCGCGCTCGACGAAGATCAGCTCGTAGGACTGGATCACCCGCGCCGGATGCGCACCCACGCCGCGGGAAATGAACAGGCCTCCGTTCTGGACCCGGATCGGATAGGCGACGGCGAACTCGAGCATGTCGGAAACGTCTCCCCTTGCCTGCGCGACGCTGCACTGCAGCATTCGAATGAACGATGCCGCGCAAGGACGCCGCGGCCGCCGTGGTCGGAATCGTACCGGTTTTATACCGCACAGACTCTTGTCGCGGGTGCGCCGCCATGCCACTTTGCGCTGGCGCCGGACCGCGCGCGCCAGGAGCCGTTACGTTGACCGCGACCGCCATCGGCCACGCCACCGCAGACGCCGCACCGGCCGCGACCACGCCGCGTCTGTCGCGCCTGGAGAAGTTCGGCTACGGCCTCGGCGATGCCGGCGGCACGGTGGTCACCTGCCTGATCGCCAACTTCCTCACCTTCTTCTACACCGACGTGTTCGGCCTGACCCCGGCGCTGGTCGGCACCCTGTTCACCGTGCTGCGCGTGGCCGACGCGGTGTCCGATCCGGTGATGGGCCTGATCGCCGACCGTACCCGCAGCCGCTGGGGCCGGTTCCGCGCCTGGCAACTGTGGGTCGCCGTGCCGATCGGCATCGCCTGCGTGCTGACCTTCAGCGCGCCGCAGTTGAGCGCCGGCGCCAAGATCGCCTACGCCTTCGCCAGCTACTTCCTGCTGTCGCTGTGCTACACCGCGATCAACGTGCCCTACTGCGCGCTGATCAACAGCATGACCGGCGACCACCGCGACGTGGTCTCGGCGCAATCCTGGCGCTTCGTGCTGTGCGGCATCGCCGGCTTCCTGGTGTCGGTCGGGCTGCCGTGGCTGGTGCGGGAACTGGGCAACGGCGACGCCGCGCGCGGCTACCAGCTCGGCGTGGGCGTGCTGGCGGTGCTGGCGGTGGCGATGTTCCTGTGCTGCTTCTTCGCCGTGCGCGAACGCGTGCCGGTCAGCCTGCTCGGCGGCGCCGGCATCGGCGCACATCTGCGCGGCCTGCTGCAGAACGACCAGTTGCGGCTGGTGCTGCTGATGTCGTTCCTGCTGATCAACGTCTACAACATCCGCGGCGGCGCCTATCTGTACTTCATCACCTACGTGCTCGGCGGCAGCAGCGGCTACGCCTCGCTGTTCTTCGCGATGGTGGCGCTGGCCACGGTACTCGGCGCGATCGTGGTCAACGCGCTGTGCCGCCGCTTCGATCCGCTGGCGCTGTACCTGCACACCAACCTGGCGCTGGCCGCGTTCGGCGTGGCGCAGTGGTGGCTGCCGACCGGACCGGCGCAGCAGACGCTGTGGCTGGGGGTGATCTTCGTGCACTGCCTGGTGCTGGGCTTCGCGCTGCCGCTGCACTTCTCGCTGATGGCCTTCGCCGACGACTACGGCGCCTGGAAGAACCGGGTGCGTTCCTCGGGCATCAACTTCGCCTTCAACCTGTTCTGCATCAAGCTGGCCTGGGCCTCGAGCGCGGTGGTGATCAGCGCGCTGTTCGTCTACGCCGGCTACCGCGCCGGCGCCGCGCAGCAGAGTCCCGCCTCGCTGCAGGCCATCACCCTGCTGGAAACCCTGGTCCCCGCCGGCCTGCACCTGCTGCTGGCCGCGGTGATCCTGCGCTGCCGGCTGCGCCGGCCGCTGCTGGCGAATATCGCCGCCGATCTGGCCGCACGCCCGGTGCACTGACCTTCCCCACTCTCCAGGATCTCCGCTCCATGCCGCATTCGCCCGTGCCGTCTCCCGAACTGCCGCTCGCCCACCTGCGCATCGCCGATCCGTTCTGGCAGCGCTACCAGCGCCTGGTGCAGGAGGTGGTGCTGCCCTACCAGTGGGACGCGCTCAACGACAACGTCGCCGATGCCGAACCCAGCCATGCCATCGAGAACTTCCGCATCGCGGCCGGCCGCAGCGACGGCGCGTTCTACGGCATGGTGTTCCAGGACAGCGACGTGGCCAAATGGCTGGAAGCGGTGGCCTACCTGCTCGCACAGCATCCCGATCCGGCGCTGGAGCGCGATGCCGACGCCACCATCGAGCTGATCGGGGCTGCGCAGCAGGCCGACGGCTACCTCAACACCTACTTCACGGTGAAGGCGCCGCAGGAACGCTGGACCAACCTGGCCGAGTGCCACGAGCTGTACTGCGCCGGGCACATGATCGAGGCCGGCGTGGCCTACTTCCAGGCCACCGGCAAACGCACCCTGCTCGACATCGTGTGCCGGCTCGCCGACCACATCGACGCCACCTTCGGCCCCGGCCCCACGCAGTTGCACGGCTACCCCGGGCATCCGGAGATCGAACTGGCGCTGATGCGCCTGTACGAGGCCACGGGCGAGGCGCGCTACCTGGCACTGGCGCGCTACTTCGTCGAACAACGCGGCACCACGCCGCACTACTACGACGAGGAGTACGCCAGGCGCGGTCAGACCTTCTTCTGGGGCGGGCACGGCCCGGCCTGGATGATCCAGGACAAGGCCTACAGCCAGGCGCATCTGCCGGTGGCGCTGCAGGACACCGCCGTCGGCCATGCCGTGCGCTTCGTGTACCTGTACGCCGGCGTGGCGCACCTGGCCCGGCACAGCGGCGACGCCACCCTGCGCGCGGCCTGCGAGCGCCTGTGGGACAACGCCACCCAGCGGCAGATGTACCTGACCGGCGCGATCGGTGCGCAGAGCTACGGCGAAGCCTTCAGCGTCGACTACGACCTGCCCAACGACACCGCCTACAACGAGAGCTGCGCCTCGATCGGGCTGATGATGTTCGCCAACCGCATGCTGCAGCTGGCGCCGGATGGCCGCTACGCCGACGTGATGGAGCGGGCGCTGTACAACACCGTGCTGGGCGGCATGGCCCTGGACGGGCGCCACTTCTTCTACGTCAACCCGCTGGAAGTGCACCCGCCCACGGTGCACGGCAACCACACCTTCGACCACGTCAAGCCGGTGCGCCAGCGCTGGTTCGGCTGCGCCTGCTGCCCGCCCAACATCGCCCGCGTGCTGACCTCGCTCGGCCACTACCTGTACACCCGCCGCGACGACACGCTGTACGTGAACCTCTACGTCGGCAGCGATGCGCGGTTCGAGGTCGGCGGGCAGACCCTGACCCTGCGCCAGCGCGGCGAATATCCGTGGCAGGACACGATCGCCTTCGAGGTGGAGTGCAGCGCACCGGTGGAGGCGGCACTGGCGCTGCGCCTGCCGGACTGGTGCCAGGCGCCGCAGCTGCGGCTCAACGGCGAGCCGGTGGCGATCGATGCGCACCGCGAGCACGGCTACTGCGTGCTGCGCCGGCGCTGGCAGTCCGGCGACACCTTGCAGCTGCGCCTGCCGATGCCGCCGATGCGGGTCAGCGGGCACCCGCGCGTGCGCCACCTGGCCGGCAAGGTCGCGGTGCAACGCGGGCCGCTGGTGTACTGCCTGGAGCAGGCCGACAACGGCGCCGACCTGCATCAGCTGCGCCTGCCGGCCAACGCCACGCTGCAGGCCATACCCGGCACCGGCGCGCTCGCCGGCCAGGTGCTGCTGCAAGCCACCGGCGAACGCCTGCATGGCGACGTCGACGCCGCGGCCGCACCGCTGTACCGCTACGATGCGCCGCCGCCGACGCGGCAGCCGCAGCCCCTGACCTTCGTGCCCTACTTCGCCTGGGCCAATCGCGGCGAGGGCGAAATGCGGGTGTGGGTGGACGCCAGCGACGGCTGAAGGCAACGCTGCGGAACGTCTGCTGCAGGAGCGGGATCAGCCGCGACCGGCGTTACCGGAAACGCCGGTCGCGGCTGATCCCGCAGAAGGGGACAAGCGCCGTTCCTGCCGGACAAGCTGCATTCGGATGAATCCTTGCGGAAACAGGTCACCGCAGCGATGCCTGCCCTGCGGCGCCTCATTGGCCGCATCGCACGCGCCGCACGGCCAGCGCACGCTCTAAGCTAGGGCCATGGATGCCCTGGCCCTCGCCACCCCGCCGTTCGCCCGGCTCGCTCTCGGCGCGCATCGCATCGCCGTGCCGGACGCCTGGCTGCTGCCGTTCGAGGTCGATGCCTTCGACAGCGACGATTTCCAGCGCCACCGCGTGCAGCAGCCGCCGTCGATCGCGCGCAGCGTGCGCAAGCGCCAGGCCGAGTACCTGGCCGGACGGCGCGCGGCGCTCGCCGCGCTACAGGCGGCCGGCAGCACGGCCACCGACCTTCCAATCGGCCCCGACCGCGCGCCACTCTGGCCGGATGGTTTCCTCGGCAGCCTCTCGCATACCGACGGCGTGGCGGTCGCTATCGCCATGCCGACGTCCGCCGGAGCCAACGGCATCGGCCTGGATATCGAACGTGTGGTGGCCGCGGACCAGCTCGAGGCGATCCGCAGCGTGGCCCTGGACGCCAGCGACTGTGACGCATTGGCTGCGCTCGCCCGCGTCCGCGGCTGGCCGTATGCGTTGACCCTTGGCTTCTCGGCGAAAGAGAGTTTCTACAAGGCCACCGCGGCGACCGTCGGCCGCTTCTTCGATTTCGACGCCTTGCGCATCGAAGGCTGCGAGCCGGCCAGCGGCAGCGTGGAGACGCGGATCGCCACGCCGCTGGCGCCGGCCTTGCCGGCCGGACAAGCGCACCGTCTGCGCTGGGTGGACGTGCAGCCCGGGCTGCTGCTCACCAGTTGCGTCTGGTAAGGACAGTCCGGGGTTACGCCGTTGCCGCGCAGCTGCGGCAACGCGCGCGGCATGCAACACGCGGCGCGGCGTCGACACCGCACTTCCGCTTGGCAGGCCGCCAGAACGCGGCGCCTGCCGAGGCGTCACACACTCACAACGCGGCCAGGATCTGCTCGCGCCGGCGCGTGTACTCCGCCGCATCGATCAGCCCCTGCGCCTTCAGCTGCTCCAGCGCGCGTAGGCGCTGCTCGACCGAGTCGACGGGAGGCAACGGCGGCGCCGCCGCGGCCGGCCGGCGCCGCTGGGCGCGGATCGCCAGCCACACCACCATGCCGACCAGCAGCGGCAAGGCGAGCAAGACCAGCAGGATGAGCCAATGCCAGATACTGAATCCACCCATCGCGTTCTCCTGCCGGCCGCGTGCCGATCCTGGTGCTTACTTCGCCTTGCCCTGATTGGCCACCGCTTCGGCGGCCTTCTTGGCCGCTTCCGGGTCGCCCAGGTAGCGGTAGGACTGCACCTGCAGGCTGTCGTCCAGTTCGAACAGCAGCGGGATGCCGGTGGGAATGTTGAGTTCGAGAATTTCTTCGCGCGAGACTTCGTTCAAGTACTTGTACAGCGCGCGCAGCGAGTTGCCATGGGCGGTGACCAGCACGGTCTGCCCGGCCTTGAGCTGCGGCGCGATGGCGTCGTGCCAGTACGGCAGCACGCGCTCGAGCGTGGTCGCCAGCGATTCGGTGGCCGGCAGCGCGTTGCGGTCCAGGGTGGCATAGCGGCGGTCGTGCAGCGGATGGCCCGGATCCTCGGCGTCCATCGGCGGCGGCGGGATGTCGTAGGAGCGGCGCCAGATCTTGACCTGGTCCTCGCCGTGCTTGGCCGCGGTCTCGGCCTTGTCCAGGCCCTGCAGGCCGCCGTAGTGGCGCTCGTTGAGACGCCAGCTCTTGTGCACCGGCAGCCAGTCCTGGTCGAGTTCCTTCAGCGCGCCCTGCAAAGTGTGGATGGCGCGCTTGAGCACCGAGGTATGGGCGACGTCGAACTGCAGCCCCTCCTCGCGCATCAGCCGGCCGGCGGCCACGGCTTCCTGGCGGCCCTGCTCGGTCAGGTCGACATCGACCCAGCCGGTGAAGCGGTTATCCAGGTTCCACTGGCTCTGGCCATGGCGCAACAGTACGAGTTTGCGGGTCACTGCGACGGTCTCCGTTGGGGGATGCGTGGGTCGTGCGGCCCTGGATTGTAGCTGGTGGCGGGGATTCGGGATTTGGGATTCGCAAGGGCCTGGTCTCCAGCAAGTGAAGCGGCCAAGCGCCACCTGATCGCCAGAGCCGCGCGGGAAGCGCCTTCAACGAATCCCCAATCCCGAATCCCCAATCCCGCCCCTCCACACCCCAGCCACGAAGACGGCGCGATCATCGGCGCATGGACACTTCTTCGCACTCCGTATTCGGCGACTGGGACGGCAGCATCGTGCAGGCGCGCGCGCTGCAGGCGACGCTGGCGCGCCAGGTCAGCCTGCAGGACGAGGTGCCCGACCCGCCGCGCTGGCTGGCCGGCTTCGACGTCGGCTTCGAGGACGACGGCCAGGTCACCCGCGCCGCCGCGGTACTGCTCGACGCGCAGACCCTGCAGCCGCACCAGGCCGAGATCGCGCGCGTGCCCACCTCGATGGCCTACGTGCCCGGCCTGCTCAGCTTCCGCGAACTGCCGGCCTTGCTGGCTGCGCTTGGTCTGCTGCGGCAGCGCCCGGACCTGGTGTTCGTCGACGGCCAGGGCATCGCCCATCCGCGCCGGCTCGGCATCGCCGCGCACTTCGGCGTGGTCACCGGGCTGCCCAGCATCGGCGTGGCTAAGACCTTGCTGGCCGGCCGCTTCGAGGAGCCCGGCGCGCAGGCCGGCGACCACAGTCCCATCGTGCATCGCGGCGAGGTGGTCGGCTGGGCGCTGCGCAGCAAGCTGCGCTGCAATCCGCTGATCGTCTCGCCCGGCCATCGTGTGGCGGTGGACAGCGCGCTGCAGTGGACCCAACGCTACCTGCGCGGCTATCGTCTGCCGGAACCGACCCGGCTGGCCGATCGGCTGGCCTCGCGCCGCGGCGAGGTGGCGATCGCCCAGCCGGGCTTGCTGTAGCCTCGGCATCGGTGGCGCGACTGCGAAAGCGCACTCGCCGCATCCGCACTGTCGTGTCGCGTCCGAAACGGACGCGTTGGATTGAAACCACATGGCGTTGTCCCCACCGGCGTCGTCGATCGGTCGCCCCCGCCCGGGGGCGTGGATCCACGCAGTCGCCTATCGCCTGCGTGGTGTCGCGATGCACATGTGCGAACGCGCATCACCTGCGCAAGAGAGGCGCACACCAGGCGCCGCGGCACGCGGAACATTGCGTCTTGCGCCGCCGGCGTCCGTGCCACGCGTCCGCATGCGAAGCTTGCGCTCCGTTCCTGCCACCACGAGCGCCGGCATGCCCACCCTGATCGCCCCCCGCGTCCACGATATCGGCGGCTTCGAAGTGCGCCGCGCCGTCCCCAGCGTGCAGGCGCGCAGCGTCGGCCCCTTCGTCTTCATCGACCACATGGGCCCGGCGGTGTTCGAGCCGGGCCACGGCGTGGACGTGCGCCCGCATCCGCACATCGGCCTGGCCACGGTCACCTTCCTGTGGTCCGGCGAGATCGGCCACCGCGATTCGCTCGGCTCCGACCAAGTGATCCGCGCCGGCGACGTCAACTGGATGACCGCCGGCCGCGGCATCTCCCACTCCGAACGGACACCGACCACGCTGCGCGAGCATGCGCATCCGCTGCACGGCATGCAGACCTGGGTGGCGCTGCCGAAATCGGCGGAAGAGACCGCACCGGCGTTCTACCACCATGCCGCCGCCAGCCTGCCGCAGCAGCGCCGCGACGGCGCGTGGCTGCGGGTGATCGCCGGCCGCGCCTACGGCGAGGAATCGCCGGTCACGGTGTTCGCCGACACCCTCAACGTGGCCCTGGACCTGGAAGCGGACGCCGAAATCGACCTGGACGCGCGGCACGTCGAGCGCTCCCTGTACATCCTGGAAGGCGAGGCGCAACTGGACGGCGTGGACATTCCGGCGCGGCACCTGGTCCTGCCCGAGCCCGGCGCGCGCGGGCGGCTGCGCGCCAAGACCCCGCTGAAGGCCATGCTGATGGGCGGGGAACCGCTGGATGGCCCGCGCCACCTCTGGTGGAACTTCGTGTCCAGTTCGGTGGAGCGCATCGAGCAGGCCAAGCAGGACTGGCGCGAGGGTCGCTTCGGGACGATCCCCGGCGACGACCAGGAATTCATTCCGTTGCCCGAACCCGGCCGCTGAGCCGGCGGCAGGCCTGCATCGGGCCACCGCCCCCCACACGCGAAACGCCACCGCCCTCGTCCCCCCGCGATCCGCGCCCGCAACCGCCTGATCGGCGCAGCCGGGCGGGTGCCGGCATGCCGTACCACGCGTACGGATGTTCCGGAATCCACATCCCAATTGTCAGCGCGGCCATGCTGGGCTATGGTGCAGACGCGGTCGCGCACGCGTGACCGCACACGGGACACGCACTGCGTCGGGGGATGCACTGCCGGGATCCCGCACAGGATGGGCGCTCCCGCAGACGACGCCGCAGGCGTGCGTATGGATCGAACGCGTCGCATCGCGGCGTATGGGGAACATCGCGAATGAAGACACTCTTGCGCAAGGCGCTGCTGACCGCTGCGGCTGCGTTGCCCGCCGCTGCCGCCACCGCGCAGCAGGCACAGAACTGCCCACCGCTGCCGCCGCAGAGCAAACTGCAATGGAGCGAACGCAGCGACAAGGGCTTCATCGTCTGCCGCGCCAGCGACGCCGACGGACGTCAGGTGCTGGGCATGATGCTCACCGCGCGCGACCCGAACATTCCGCTGCAGCGCACGCTGCGCGAGGAAAAGGGCGCCATCGCCGGCGAAGCGGTGTATTGGTACCGGCCGGATGTGGGCGGTGTCGAGTTGCCGAACCAGGCCACACGCCGCATCACGGTTGCGGAACTGAAGAAGGACCAGTACGCACAGGTGTGGATCGATGCCGCCGACGCCCAGGAACTGCAGACACTGCAATCGCTGGTGCAGGGGCTGGACATGCGCCAGTCGAGCCTGGCGCTGGAGCGCTGAGGCGGCGCACTGCGCCATGCACTGCGGTCTCCCGTAGCAGCGGCTTCAGCCGCGACGGCGTTATCGGGAATGCCTGTCGCGGCTGAAGCCGCTGCTACGAGGAAACAAACCCTCGCACCACATGCGGCGCGAAACGCGCGCTCAGAAGCGCCCTTCCTGGAAATCCACGAAGGCCTGCATCAGTTCCTGGCGCGTGTTCATCACGAACGGTCCATGCCGCGCCACCGGCTCGCGCAACGGCCGTCCGGCGACCAGGATCAGCCGTGCGCCCTGCGTGCCGGCCTGCACCTGCAGCAGGTCGCCGCCGCCGAGCACCGCCAGCGTCTGCGCCGGCAGCATGCGCGCCGCCTCGCCTTCGCCCAGCGCCGCTTCGCCCTCGAACATGTAGGCGAAGGCGTTGTGCCCGGCCGGCAGTTCGAACGCCCAGCGCGTGCCGGCGTCCAGCGCGATGTCCAGATACAGCGGGTCGGTGGCCGGCTGCGCGATCGGGCCGTGCACCTCGCCGACCTGGCCGGCGATCACCTTGACCGTCACCCCCGGCGCCGGCTGCGCCACCGGGATGCGCTCGGGCGCGAATTCCTGGTAGCGCGGCGCGGTCATCTTGTCGCGCGCCGGCAGGTTCACCCACAACTGGAAGCCGCGCATGCGCCCGTGTTCCTGCTCCGGCATCTCCGAATGCACCAGGCCGCGGCCGGCGGTCATCCATTGCACGCTGCCCGGGGTCAGCAGACCCTCGTTGCCGTGGTTGTCCTTGTGCCGCATGCGCCCGTCGAGCATGTAGGTGACGGTCTCGAAGCCACGGTGCGGATGGCTGGGGAAGCCCCCGACGTAGTCCTCGGCCCGGTCGGTGCCGAACTCGTCGAGCAGCAGGAACGGATCCAGTTCGGGCAACGCACCGCCGCCGATGACGCGGGTCAGCTTGACCCCATCGCCGTCGGCGGTGGCGTGGCCGCGAATGGCACGCAGGATGCGCGCGGGGGCGACGGTGGTGGAAGCGGTCATGGCGGACGATCTCCTGATGAGCTCCCTACTGTGGGTGCCGCCGCCACCGCGGCCAACCGCGACCGGCGCAACCCATCGTTCCATCGTCTGCGGCGACTTGTTCGCTTCTCCCTCCGGGAAAAGGTGCCCCGCAGGGGCGGATGAGGGTGCGGGCGTAGTCTCGTGCGCAGGCTGGCTTCGCGAGGGCTGCGCCCCCGTACCCTCACCCCAACCCCTCTCCCGACGGGAGAGGGGCGCGCCTTTCCCTTCTCCCACCGGGAGAAGGTGCCCCGTAGGGGCGGATGAGGGTGCGGGCGTAGTCTCGTGCACAGGCTGGCTTCGCGAGGGCTTCGCCCCGGACCCTCACCCCAACCCCTCTCCCGGCGGGAGAGGGCGCGCGCCTTTCCCTTCTCCCCCCGGGAGAAGGTGCCCCATAGGGGCGGATGAGGGTACGGGCGCAGCCTCGTGCG
>NZ_AQOI01000387.1:0-29804 GCF_000364665.1 Xanthomonas sp. SHU 199 | reverse complement strand
CCCCAACCCCTCTCCCGGGGGGAGAGGGGCTCGCGCGCTGCGCCGTCCGTCCCCGCCACACCGTTCGTCACAAGGACTGTCTACGACCAAAGTACTAGCCCCTCGGCCCTCCCCGCCATTGACCCCCCAGGCCATCGGGGCGACCCTTGCGGCAATCTCCGGGGGAGCGTTCTGCATGAAAGGGTTTTCCAAGCTGGCCTGGGCCGCACTCGCCATCCTGGCCGCGTTCTGCCTCGGCACCATCGCCCTGCGCCGCGGCGAACACATCAATGCGCTGTGGATCGTGGTGGCCGCGGTGTCGATCTACCTGATCGCCTACCGCTTCTACAGCCTGTTCATCGCCGACAAGGTGATGCAGCTCGATCCCACCCGGGCCACGCCGGCAGTGCTCAACAACGACGGCCTGGACTACGTGCCGACCAACAAGCACGTGCTGTTCGGCCACCACTTCGCCGCCATCGCCGGCGCCGGACCGCTGGTCGGGCCGGTGCTGGCCGCGCAGATGGGCTACCTGCCCGGCCTGCTGTGGCTGGTGGTCGGCGTGGTGGTCGCCGGCGCGGTGCAGGACTTCATGGTGCTGTTCCTGTCCAGCCGCCGCAACGGCCGCTCGCTCGGCGACCTGGTACGCGAGGAAATGGGTCAGGTGCCCGGCACCATCGCCCTGTTCGGCGCCTTCCTGATCATGATCATCATCCTGGCGGTGCTGGCGATGGTGGTGGTCAAGGCGCTGGCGGAAAGCCCCTGGGGCATGTTCACGGTGATCGCGACCATGCCCATCGCGATCCTGATGGGCGTGTACATGCGCTACATCCGCCCTGGCAAGATCGGCGAGATCTCGGTGGTCGGGCTGATCCTGCTGCTGGCGGCGATCTGGTTCGGCGGCAAGGTCGCCGCCGATCCCACCTGGGGCCCGGCCTTCACCTTCACCGGAACGCAGATCACCTGGATGCTGATCGGCTACGGCTTCGTCGCCTCGGTGCTGCCGGTGTGGCTGCTGCTGGCGCCGCGCGACTACCTATCCACCTTCCTCAAGATCGGCACCATCATTGCCCTGGCGATCGGCATCCTGGTGGTGATGCCGGAGCTGAAGATGCCGGCGCTCACGCAGTTCGCCGCCAGCGGCGACGGCCCGGTGTGGAAGGGCGGCCTGTTCCCGTTCCTGTTCATCACAATCGCCTGCGGCGCGGTCTCCGGCTTCCACGCGCTGATCTCCTCGGGCACCACGCCCAAGCTGCTCGCCAACGAGTCGCACATGCGCTACATCGGCTACGGCGGCATGCTGATGGAATCGTTCGTGGCGGTGATGGCGCTGGTGGCGGCCTCGATCATCGACCCGGGCGTGTACTTCGCGATGAACAGCCCAGCCGCGGTGATCGGCGCCGACGTCGCCGCCGCCGCGCACCACATCAGCACCACCTGGGGCTTCGCCATCACCCCGGAGCAACTGACCGCCACCGCCGCGGCGATCGGCGAACCCACCATCCTGCATCGCGCCGGCGGCGCGCCGACACTAGCGGTGGGCATCGCGCAGATCCTGCACCAGGCCATCCCCAACAGCAGCGACGCGATGATGGCCTTCTGGTACCACTTCGCGATCCTGTTCGAGGCGCTGTTCATCCTCACCGCGGTGGACGCCGGGACCCGCGCCGGACGCTTCATGCTGCAGGACCTGCTCGGCAACTTCATCCCGGCGTTGAAGAAGACCGAGTCGTGGACCGCCAACATCATCGGCACCGCCGGCTGCGTGGCGCTGTGGGGCTACCTGCTGTACACCGGCGTGGTCGATCCGTTCGGCGGCATCCAGACGCTGTGGCCGCTGTTCGGCATCTCCAACCAGATGCTGGCCGGCATCGCGCTGATGCTGGGCACGGTGGTGCTGTTCAAGATGAAGCGCGACCGCTACGCCTGGGTGACCGCGGTGCCGGCGGTGTGGCTGCTGATCTGCACCACCTACGCCGGCCTGATCAAGATCTTCGACCGCAACCCGTCGCAGGGCTTCCTGGCGCAGGCGCACAAGTTCCAGGACGCCATCGCCAGCGGCACCATCACCGCACCGGCCAAGTCGGTGGCGCAGATGCAGCAGATCGTCACCAATGCCTACGTCAACACCGGGCTGACCGTGCTGTTCCTGTGCGTGGTGTTCGCGGTGCTGGTCTACGCGATCAAGACCATTCTTGCCGCGCGCCGCAACCCGCAGCGCAGCGACCGCGAGACCGCGTACGTGGCCTTGCAGCCGCACCAGATGGCGGACCTGTAATGGCCGGCGCCCTGGTTCCGGTCGGGCAGTACCAGGCGCACCGCCGGCTATGGCGGCGCTTGGTGCAGACCGCGCGGCTGTGCTGCGGCATTCCCGACTACGACAACTACGTGCGGCACATGCTGGAAAAGCATCCGGACCGCGAGCCGATGGACTACAAGACCTTCTTCCGCGAGCGCCAGGAGGCGCGGTACGGCGGCAAGAGCGGGTTTCGCTGTTGTTGAAAGGCGGGGATTGGGGAGTCGGGATTGGGGATTGGTGGCTGTAATCGTGATGAAAGTGCGGCGATGCTTGCAATGGGCATCGCCGCTTGGCTGTTGTAGGAACGGCTTCAGCCGTGACGCATTACCGACAAGGCATCGCGGCTAAAGCCGCTCTTACGGAGAAGCACGCGGATGCCATGCACTCGCGGCGCCGCTCCCATTCCCCAATCCCGATTCCCCAATCCCGGCTCTTCAGGCCGCCGCGGCGCGCACCAGTTCCGCATAGGTCTGCGGCAGTTCGCGCATGTGTTCCATCACCGCGGCCACGCCGAGCTGGCGCAGGGTCGCGGCGTGCCCGGCGGGAATGTGCGCGGCGCCGGTAAAGCCGATCACGGTCATGCCCGCGGCCAGCGCGGCGCTGGCACCGGTGGCGCTGTCCTCGATCACCAGGCAGCGTTCCGGCGCCACCTCCAGCGTGCGCGCGGCCAGCAGATACACGTCCGGCGCGGGCTTGGGCCGCGCCACCATGTCGGCGCTGAAGATGCGTTCGCCGACACGCTCATGCAGGCCGGCGCGCGCCACCGAGGCGACCACGCTCTCGCGCATGCTGTTGGAGGCGACCGCCAGCGGCAGCGGCAACGCCAGCAAGGCCTCGCGCACACCGTCGATCGGCTGCACCTCGGCGGCAATCAGCGCCTCCGAGCGTGTGCGGATCTCCTGGCACAGGCCCGGCGGCAGCGCCAGCGCGTACTGCCGTTGCACGCGCTGCACGATTTCCTGTGCGGTGAGGCCGAAGCTGCCCGCAAGAAAGCGTTCCAGTTCGGTCCGCGGCACATAGGCGCCCAGCGCGTCGAGCATCACCCGGTCGGCCAGCACTTCGCTGTCGACGAGCACGCCGTCGCAATCGCTGATCAACAGGTCGAAGGGGGTCGCCGTCATTGCGCGCTCCTTTGGAAAACGTCCATTATGCCGCTGCGCACATGTCCCTCGCCTGTGCGGCGCCTGCAGTCGCGGCAGCGCGGCCAATCCCATGCGCACGCGCTGCACACGCCTGCGGCGCTGCCTGTTCGCCCTGCCCGCTCGCGGCAGCGATCGCATCTCGGTGATATCCCGGCCGCCAAGCGTTTGTTTCTGGTTAAACGATGGACCGCCTGGCGGGATGCCACCAGAGATTCGCAGACCGCGTCACAAAACTGGCACAACACCACTGCGATCCGCTGCTAGCATCGGCAACGGCGCCAGGACGTGCGCCGTCATCCCAGGACCGCGAACAGGAAAGGAGCCTTGCATGCGTACGCCCGTCCCCGCCCTGATCGCACTCGCGACCTCGCTGTTCTTCTCGGTCAGTTGCGCCGCACAGTCCGGCGCCAAGGAGCATTCCGCCATGTCAGCCTCGCTGCAGGATCATTCTGTCGCGTTCCGCGACCCCGCACTCGCCGACATCGCCGCCGCCATCGCGCGCGGCGACGTCGGCCGCATCGCCGCCCTGGCGCCCAGCACGGACCTGTCCGCGCACGGCGACCAGAACGTCACCCTGCTCGAATGGGCCATCTGGAACGAACAGCCGCGCGCGCTGGCGGCGCTGCTCGACGCCGGTGCCGACCCGTCGCTGCCGGGCATGGACCAGGAAACCGTGGTGCACATGGCCGCCATGGCCAAGGATCCGCAATACCTGGAGATCCTGCTGCAGCACGGCGCCCCGGTCGACCCGGTGAGCGCGCGCGCGAACTGGACCCCGCTGTTCCGCGCCGTGCAGAGCAAGCGCGACGCGCAGATCGAACTGCTGCTCAAGGCCGGCGCCGATCCGAAGCGGGTCGACGCCACCGGCAACTCGTTGCTGCACCTGGCCGCGCAGAGCAGCGCCGGCAATCCCTGGGTGCCGAAGCTGCTGCAGGCCGGGGTCGATCCGAGCCTGCGCAACGCCCAGGGCAAGACCTTCCAGGCGTACTTCTTCAACACGCCCGAGCGCCTGCTCAACGCCAACGCGCAGCAGGTCCGCAACGACGTGCGCGCCTGGCTGAGCGCCCACGCCATCCCGTTGGAAGCGAGCCGCTGACGCGGTCGGTCGCCACATTCGCACGGAGCCGCGCATGAACCAGAACGAGCTTTCCCCGTCCGATCCGTCCACCTCCTTCTCCGACGCCGTCCGCGGCCAGCAGCCACAGGCCGTGGACCGGCAACTGCCGCCGCTGCTGCAGGACCTCTACCACACCGCGGCCGAACGCCGCGCCGGCGGCGCCGAGACCTTCGCCGCGCTGCCCGACGGCTGGTCGCGCATGGACGACGCCGCGCTGCAGCGCGCCGGCATCGATCCCAGCCTGCAGCACGACGCCAAGAGCGGCTTCGATGCCGCGTTCTACCGCAACCCGCAGGGCAACGTGGTGCTGGGCTTCTGCGGCACCGACGAACTGAAGGACTGGAAACACAACCTTGGCCAGGGCCTGGGCTTTTCCGACGCGCAGTACGCCTCGGCGATCCAGCTCGGCAGCCAGGCCAAGCAGGCCTTCGGCGACAACCTGCTGATCTCCGGGCACTCGCTGGGCGGCGGCCTGGCCGCGGCCTCGTCGATGGTCAACGACGTGCCGGCGGTGACCTTCAACGCCGCCGGGGTCAACAACAAGACGCTCGAGCGCGAAGGGCTGGATGCCGACGCGGCCAAGGCCTATGCCGCCGACGGGCTGATCCGCGGCTATCACGTCAAGAACGAACTGCTGACCTACCTGCAGGAAGACAACCTGCTGACCCGCGGCCTGATGCCCGACGCCGCCGGCCACCAGATCCAGCTGCCGGAACCGGACCCGCTGTCGTTCGGCCAGCGCCTGATCCCCGGGATGATGCTCAAGCATCGCCTGGACCTGCACGGCATCGATTCGGTGATGAAGGCCGAGGACCTGGCGCAAAACCAGAGCCAGGGTCAGGTCCAGAGCCAGGGGCAATCCGGTTCGCTGTCGACCGGCAGCCGCCTGTTCAACGACGCGGTGGTGCAGTTGGACGGCCAGCGCGACCGGCTCGGCCTGCACGACGACGCAGCCTTCCTCAACACCGCCGCCAGCGTCGCCGCGCGCGCCGGCCAGGACGGCCTGCAGCGCATCGACCAGGTGCTGCCCAGCCGCGATGGCGACCGACTGTTCGCGGTCCAGGGGCAACCGGAGAACCCGGCGCACCTGCGCAGCCAGGTCCAGACCGCGGCCGCGGCCCACGAGCCGTCGCAGGCCAACGTCGGCCAGTTGCAGCAGCAGAACCTGCAGGCGCCGCCGCAGCAGCAGGAAGAACGGCAGCGCAGCGTGGCGATGCAGTAGTCGCCGCCTGCGACTGCATCACGGCAGGCGTCCACGCCGACGCCTGCCGTGGCCTCCACCACCCAGACCAGCAGTTTCGCAGGCACACCGCCGGCCGCAGCGCCATAGATCCACGCCCGCGATGTACGGCAGCAGTCCCAGCGCCGGCCCCCGCATCGCGCTGCCGCACGCGAACAGGCTGCGGCGGTCACGCCGCCGCGGCTCAGCCCGCGCCGGCCATCGCGCGCAGGGTGATGCCGACCAGATAGGCCAGGTACGTGCCGGTGGCGTAGCCCATCGTGCCCAGCAGCACGCCGACCGGGGCCAGCGCCGGGTGGAACGCGGCCGCCACCACCGGCGCCGAGGCCGGGCCGCCGACGTTGCTCTGCGAGCCGATCGCGAAATAGAAGAACGGCACCCGCAGCAGCTTGCCCAGCGCCAGCAGCAGCAGAACGTGCACGATGAGCCAGATCAGGCCGAGCGCGAAGATCCAGGGGCGGTCGAACAGCGCCAGCAGGTCCATCTGCATGCCGATGCAGGCGATCAGGAAATACAGCAGCAGCGTGCCGATGCGCGAGGCGCCGGCGCCCTCGAGCGTGCGTGCGCGGGTGAAGCTGAGCAGCAGGCCGAAGGTGGTCGCCAGCACCACCACCCATACGAAGGGCGAGCCGAGGCTGAACTGCTTGGCCCAACTCACGTTCGCGTCGAACCACGCCGCGGTCGGGGTGGCGATCGCATGCGCCAGGCCGACCGCGCCGAAAGCGACGCCGACGATCAGCATCAGGTCGGTAAGGCTGGCCACGCGTTCGTGCTGGGCCTGGAAGTGGGCGATGCGCTGCTTGAGGTCGTCGATGCCGCGGGTGTCGGCGCCCGTGCGCGCGTCGATCGCCGGCGCACGTTGCGCAAAGAAGATCAGCAGCGCCATCCACACGTAGCCGACGCCGACGTCGACCACCGCGAACTGGCCAAAGGTGGTGGCATCGACCTGGAACACTTCGCGCATCGCCAGCATGTTGGCGCCGCCGCCGATCCAACTGCCGGCCAATGCGGCCATGCCGGCCCAGGTGTCGCCGGCCACGGTCACCGGATGCAGCCACTTCATCACCTGGAACGCGACCACCGCGCCGAGCATGATGCTGAAGGACGCGCCCAGGTACATCGCCACCAGCTTCGGCCCCAGCCGCAGGATGCCCTTGAGATCGATGGTGAGGGTGAGCAGCACCAGCGCCGCCGGCAGCAGCACGTCGCGCGCGACCGGGTTGTAAAGCGAATTGTGTTGTCCGTCGATCAGGCCGACGGTGTTGTAGATGCCCGGGATCAGATAGCACAGCAACAGCGCCGGCACGAAGCCGTAGAAGCGCTTCCAGACTCCCGACGGCCGCGCCGCGGTCCAGAACACCGCACCCAGGGTGGCGGCGATCAGGCCGAAGATGACGATGTCGTTGGTGATCAGGGGCGTCGAGGGCATCGGGCTGTGGGGCGGGGATTCGGGAGTGGGGATTCGGGATTCGTGCGCCGCGGTTGGAGGTTTGGAGGTGTCAACAACGATCGAAAGAGAGCAACAAGCCGCGGGTGAATTCGCAGGAGCGATGCACTGCAAGCGGCCTGTTGTTTTTGTGGGAGGGGCTTCAGCCCCGACGCTTTAGCGGTAAGGCGTCGGGGCTGAAGCCCCTCCCACAAGGGCCATCGGATTACCGGGATCGCGGGAAAATCCCGAATCCCGAATCCCGAATCCCGAATCCCGGGACCTGGGCCGTATCCCAGAAGGGGCCCGGGAAACCCAGGCCCCAGGTCCCCTCACTCCCCGATATGCTGCTTCAGCCAGCCGTTGACCGTGTCGTGCCAGAGGATGCTGTTCTGCGGCTTCAGCACCCAGTGGTTCTCGTCCGGGAAGTACAGGAACTTGGACTCGATGCCCTTGCGCTGCAGCGCGCCGAACGCGGCCAGGCCCTGCTCCATCGGGATGCGGAAATCCTGCTGGCCATGGATCACCAGCATCGGCACCTTCCACTTGTCCACGTGCAGGATCGGGTTGAACTTTTCGTAGCCGGCCGGGTTCTGCCAAGGCGTACCGCCGTTCTCCCACTCGCTGAACCACAGCTCCTCGGTGGCGTAGCCCATCATGCGGTTGTCGAACACGCCGTCGTGGTCGACCAGGCACTTCCACGGCTTGTTCCAGTTGCCGGCCATCCAGTAGACCATGTAGCCGCCGTAGCTGGCGCCGAGCGCGCAGGCCTTGTCGCCGTTGAGGAAGCCGTACTGCTTCTGCGCCGCGTCCCAGCCCTTCTGCAGGTCTTCCAGCGGGCGGTCGCCCCAGTGCTGGCTGATCGCATCGGTGAAGGCCTGGCCGTAGCCGGTGGAACCGTGGAAGTCGATCATCACCACCGCGTAGCCCTGCCCCGCATAGGTCTGCGGGTTCCAGCGATAGCTCCAGCCGTTGCCGAAGCTGCCCTGCGGGCCGCCGTGGATCAGGAACGCCACCGGATAGGTTTTGCCTTCCTGGTAGTTGTACGGCTTGACCACATAGCCGTGCACGGTGTCGTTGTTCCAGCCCTTGAACGAGAACTGCTCGTAGTCGCCGAACTTCACGTCCGGCAGCAGTTCGCCGGCGCTGGGGGTGATGGCGCGCGGCTGCTGGCCATCGGCGTCGGCGACCATGATCTGGTCGCCGCTCTTGAGGCTGTTGCGGGTGAAGGCCAGGGTGGTGCCGGCCAGGACCGGTGAGCCGACGCTGCCGTCGGCGGCCACGGTGCGGACCTTGCCATCGGCCACGTCGACCGCGAACAGCGGGTGCTGGCCCATGTCGTCGGCGGTGGTGTAGACGCTCTTGCCGTCGGCCGAGAGCACGATCTCGCCAGCGGAGCGATCCCACTGCGGGGCGATCTCGCGGGTCTTGCCGCTGGCCACGTCCATCGCCATCAGGCCGAAGCGGTCGGCCTCGAAGCCGGGGCGCTTCATCGCGCGGTAGAACAGCGTCTTGCCGTCGGCGGAGAACACCGGGCCGGCGTCCCAGGCCGGGTTGGACGCGGTCAGGTTGACCGGCGCTGCCTTGCCGGCCGCGTCCAGCCGGTACAGGTCGAAGTTGGTCGACCACGGCTCCTCGCGGCCGGCCACGCGCACGCTGGCGACCAGCGACTGCCCGTCCGGCGCCCAGGTGTAGTCCTCACTGCCGCCGAACGGCTTGGAGGGGATGTCGCCGGCCAGGGTCACGCTCACCGCAGAGGCGCCGGCCACCGGCTTGGCCTTGGCGCCGGCCGGCAGCGGCGCGACGAACAGGCTGTTGCGGCGACCGTCGTTCCAGGTATCCCAGTGGCGCACGAACAACTGGTCGAACACCACGCCGGTGGCCTTGGACTGCTTCTTGGCGTCCAGGCGCTTCTGCGTGCAGGCCAGGTCCGAACCGCAGTCCTGGAACACGCCGGCGCTGAAGGCCACCCGGTCGCCCTGCGGGGCGATGCGGTAGCTGTCCACGTCCAGCGCGAAATCGGTGAGCTGGCGCGGCGCGCCGCCGGCCAGCGGCAGCGCGTACAGCTGCTGGCGGCCGGACTTGGCGCTGAGGAAGTACACGGTCTTGCCGTCGGCCGACAGTTCCGGCGAGTTGACGTTCCAGCCTTCCGGGGTCAGCCGCTTCGGCGGCGCCGCATCGCGGGTGCGCAGGTCGCGCAGCCACAGGCTGGTGCTGGACTTCTCCAGCGCCTTGTCCATCTGCCGCTTGGCGAAGATCACCGTGCCGCCGTCGGGCGTCAGCAGCGGCGAGGACACCCGGTCCAGCGCGACCATGTCGCGAACTTCGAAACCGCGGGTGGCGGCCAGCGCGGGCAGCGCGGTCAGCAGGGCCAGGGGCAGCAAGGCGTAGCGCAAGGTCATCGGGCGTCTCCGGAACACGGCAAAACGTCGATGGTAGGGGCCGCGGTGGGCGTGGCGCAAAGGACTGAAGTCATGGAGGGGCCGGGATTGGGGAATCGGGATTGGGGATTGGGAAGCGCGGGGCGCTGGCTCGGCTGTGATTACGAAGACCCGCACTGACCCGGTTTCGGATAGCAAGCGGACAGTGGCCATACCGCGGCCGGATGAGCGTGGTGGATCGGGAGTGGCCGCGAGGCGCTGGTACCGCGAAGTGCAGCAGGCCGGTGCCGAAGCTGGCCTCGGTGGTGAGGCGGACCGCGGGAGGCGCACGCGGCCGGGGCAAGATTCGGTCTTTGCGACACACGCGGCGTGGAGCAGCCAGCGAGAAGCTGATGGGATCGGCACGTGCGGCGCGCGGGCCCGGCCGGAAAAAGCGAAGCCCGGCGCGGGGCCGGGCTTCGGATGTTGCGTTGCAGGAGGCGATTGCGCCGGTTACGCGCGCGGCGCGGCCGCGGCTTCGCCCTTGCGGCCGGTGCGGTACAGCAGCCAGCCGACGAAGGCCAGCAGCGCCAGGCCGTACCACTGGTTGAGGTGATAGGCCTCGGGAAGCGCCAGCACGTTCTTGTTGTTGGTGATGACGATCGGAAGCGCAATGCCGATGCCCATCAACGCCTCGCCGGTGATAAGACCCGCTGAAAACAACACGCCTGGACGATGCACGCGATCTCGCCCTTCCTCGTCATCGGCGCGAATCTTGTGGAAACGCTCGACCAAGTGGGCGATCAGGCCACCAAGGAAGATCGGCACCATCAGCTCCAGCGGCAGGTAGATGCCGATCGCCGCGGCGAGCACCGGCACGCGAAAGCGCTTGCCCGTCTTCTTCAACCATTCGTCAAACGCGATGATCGCCGCACCGACACCGGCGCCGATCGCAATCATCGTCCACGGCAGTGTCCCACCGAACAGACCCTTGGCTACCGAGGCCATCAACACCGCCTGGGGGGCCGGAAGCGTCTTGCTGCCGATCCCGTACGCCTCTGCGAGCAGGTTCAGCACCGGCGCCATGATCAGCGCACAGGAGAATGCGCCGATGGCCAGCATCAACTGCTGCTTCCATGGCGTGGCGCCGACCAGGTAGCCGGTCTTCAGATCCTGCAGGTTGTCGCCGCCGACCGCCGCGGCGCAGCACACCACTGCGCCGATCATGATCGCGGCGACCGCGCCGATCGGCGAATCGCGCCCGAGCAGCAGCACCAGCACCGCCGAGGCGAACAGGATGGTGGAGATGGTGATGCCGGAGACCGGGTTGTTCGACGAGCCGATCAGGCCGGCCAGGTAGCCGGACACCGAGACGAACAGGAAACCGGCGACGATCATGATGAGGGTCATCGGCACGCTGACGTGCCACTGGCCGACGATGGCCTGGTACAGGCCCAGCAGCGGCAGCGTGCATAGCAGCAGCGCGACCAGCATCCACTTCATCGGCAGGTCGCGGTCGGTCTCGGCCACCGCGGCGCCGCCGGTGCTCTTGCGCGCCGCGGCGAAGCCGCTCTTGACGCCCGACAGCAGCGACTTGCGCAGCGAGAACAGCGTCCACACGCCGCCGATCAGCATCGCACCCACACCGAGGTAGCGGACTTTTTCGCCCCAGATCCCAAACGCAGCCTCGGCCGCCGGCGCATTGGCCAGGCTCTGCGCCAGCGCCGGGTCGGAGCCCATGAAGAACTGCTGATAGAGCGGGATGGCGATATGCCAGGACAGGATCGAGCCGGACAGCACCACGATGCCGACGTTGAGCCCGACGATGTAGCCCACGCCCAGCAACGCCGGCGACAGATTGGTGCCGACGTAGCCGACCATCTTGCTGCTGCCGATGTACGCGGCCTGCGCCCAGGTATCCGGAATCACCTTCAGGCCGCTGGCCGCGCCGAGCTTGACCAACCCGCCGATCGCCGCCGACAGACCCAGGATCTTCAGCCCCGGCCCGGGATTCTCACCGGCCTTGAGCACTTCCGCGGCGGCCTTGCCCTCCGGGAACGGCAGCGGATCCTCGACGATCATCGAGCGCCGCAGCGGCACCGAGAACAGCACCCCGAGCAGGCCGCCCATGCCGGCGATGCCTAGCACCCACCAGTACTTGAAGTCCGGCCAGTAGCCCATGATCACCAGCGCCGGGATGGTGAAGATCACCCCGGCCGCGATCGAGGAACCGGCCGAGGCGCCGGTCTGCACGATGTTGTTCTCGAGGATGGAGCCGCCGCCGAGCAGGCGCAGCACGCCCATCGACACCACCGCCGCCGGAATCGCGGTGGCGATGGTCAGGCCGGCGAACAGACCGAGGTAGGCATTGGCGGCGGACAGCACCACGGCCAGCACGATCGCCAGCACCACGGCACGGAACGTGAGCTGGCGCGGCGCGGCAGCGTTGTTCATGGTTACCCCTGAAACGACAAAAACGCTTTGCACGCTAGCGTCTGGGGCCGGGCAAGTCCAGCATCGCGGTGCCCAGCTTGTGGCACATGCCTGGGGGGCCGGGATTGGGGATTGGGGATTGGGGATTCGTAGAAGCGGCAGTGCTCAGGGGCGGACGGTTGCTCCTCTCGCACCGGGATGTGGGTTGGGGTGAGGGTTCGGCAGCAAGCAGGTCACCCACCTTTTCGTGCCGGCCTGCCCCTCATCCGCCCCTGCGGGGCACCTTCTCCCGGTGGGAGAAGGAAAGGCGCATAGCCCCTCTCCCACCGGGAGAGGGGTTGGGGTGAGGGTACGCCCGCCGCCGAACCGCCCATGCCGCGCACCGCCATTCGAGCGAGCGCCGACGCCCCTATACTCCGCCGCTTGCCTTCCTGCGCCGAGAGTCGCCGTGTCCGTGTCCTCCCTGCCGCTGCGCGACGCGCGCGACGATTTCCTCGGCCATCCCAAGGGCGTCTACGTCTGTTTCTTCACCGAGATGTGGGAGCGCTTCTCCTTCTACGGCATGAAGGCGCTGCTGCTGCTGTACCTGACCAAGTACCACCTGTTCGGCGACGACGCCGGACTCGACCTGCTTGGCGCCTACGGCGGCCTGGTGTACTGCGTGCCGGTGCTTGGCGGCCTGCTCGCCGACCGCTGGCTGGGCATGCGCAAGGCGGTGGTGTTCGGTGGCCTGCTGCTGGTGCTCGGCCACATCGGCATGGCCTTCGAGGGCCACGCCGCCACCCGGGTCAACGGCGAGGTGGTGCGCGACACCGCGTCGCTGGGCGTGACCTACCTGTCGCTGGCGCTGATCATCATGGGCGTGGGCTTCCTCAAGCCCAACATCTCCACCATCGTCGGCAAGCTGTACCCGGCCGACGACCCGCGCCGCGACGCCGGCTTCTCGCTGTTCTACGCCGGCATCAACCTCGGCGCGCTGTTCGCCTCGCTGGTCTGCGGCTTCCTGGGCGAGGCCTACGGCTGGCGCTACGGCTTCGGCGCGGCCGGCATCGGCATGCTGCTCGGCCTGGGCATGTTCCTGTGGGGCCAGAAATACCTGCACGGCCACGCCGAACCGGCGCAGCCGGCGCTGCTGCGCGAGCGCGTGCTCGGCGTGCCGCGCGAATGGGCGATCTACCTGTGCGCCGTGCTGGGCGTGCTGCCGGTGGCCGCGCTGATGTGGGCCGCGGCCAACGGTGCCTTCAGCCTGGGCGGGGAAATCTCCCTGGCCCTGCTGCTGATGCTGCTGGTGCTCGGCGCGGTGCTGCTGTGGTTCGCCTGGTTCACCGGCACCCAGTGCACCCCGGTGCAGCGCCAGCAGATGATCGCGCTGATGGTGCTGATCGCGATGGCGCTGGTGTACTTCACCCTGTACGAGCAGACCTACGGCTCGTGGGTCACCTTCACCGACCGGCTGATGACCAAGGACATCGTGCCGTCGCTGGTGATCCGCGGCGGTACGCCCCTGCCCTGGTCGATCGCCTCGTTGCTGCTGGCGCCGCTGGGTTTCGTGCTGGCGGCCTCGCTGTCCGACCGCCGCCCCGGCTCGTCGGCGCCGCGGCGGCTGTTCGTCGCGGTCAGCGCATTGATGTTGCTGTTCCTGATCCGCGACTGCCTGGTGCTGCCGCAGACCGCCGGCTCGCTGACCTATCTGGGCGCGCTGTTCCTGGTGTTGCTGGCGCCGCTGTTCGCAGCGCTGTGGGCGTGGCTGGCGCGGCGCGGCCGCGAGCCGTCCAAACCGGCCAAGTCGGCGATGGGGCTGTTGCTGGCCGGGCTGTCCTTCGTGCCGCTGGCGCTGGCCGCGCAACAGGTCGGCGCGACCGGCCAGATGGCGAGCGTGTGGTGGCTGGTGCTGGCCTACTTCGTGCTGGAGGCCGGCGAAATGTGCCTGTCGCCGGTCGGCCTGTCGGCGGTGACCCAGCTCGCGGTACCGCGCGTGGTCAGCCTGATGATGGGCACCTGGTTCCTGGCCACGGCGTTCTCCGAGGCGCTGGCGGCGCTGTTCGGCAAGCTGGCCGCGATCGAGGTACCGGATGGCCAGACCCTCAACATCGCCGACGCCGCGGCCAAGTACGCGCACCTGTTCTGGCTGCTGCTGTGGATCGGCGTGGGCTGTGCGGTGCTGGCCTTCCTCGCCGCGCCACTGCTGCGGCGGATGATGCATGGGGTGCGTTGAGGGGTTGTGTCGCCCGAGCGGCGACGCAACCGTTTCACATCGACACAGCGCATTTCGCATGGTCAAGGACGACCTCGGCGATAAGTCCTGCTAGTCGTGCTGCGCCACAGATCCAACCAGAGCCAGTGCAACAGCGACGCGGCCGCCTGGAGCGCACATGGTCAGGTGCAAGCGCTCACGGTTTGGCCGACGCCGGCACCGCCTACGTGCTGCACAGCGAGCACTCAGCAGTTCCAGCGCGCGAGTGTAGAACGCCCAGCGATGCGCTTCGGCATGGAATCCATGCCCCCCCGCCGGGGCGTACATCCTCCCCACCGGCACACAGCCCCCAGCGTCGCCTCAATGCGGATTAGTGGTGCATGGGCAACGCAGATCGGCATTTGAACCTCTCAATACAATATTTTCATATGAAACTATTGAAATCTTAAAGATCTTGTCTTGCTACAGGCGCGGTGCTAGGTTCTGCTCGTCGCCGCATGACGACATCTAGAAAAGGAGCTTTGTGATGAAAATCCAAGATGGCAAGCTTGAGAAACAAGATTCTCCATCCAATCCTTTCGCTATCCAGCTCGACGAACCCATGCAAACTATCGCAGCGCCTGGCGTCTGCGAGATGAAGCCTTATCTTGGTGAGGATTCTCGCGGGTACTCCACGCAACCTGGCGGCTAAAACGACGGCGATTGCACCAAAGGCATCGCGATAAAGAGCGCCGCCATCAGGCGGCGCTCTTCTGTTCTAAAGCGCGATAACCATCCGACGCCGATCGCAGGCAGCCGCGTCGCCATGATCAAGGCCAACGTCGCTTTTTCCGACCTCGAACATTCCCCGGTGTGGCAGGACAGTATCCTGTGTCTCGGGAACAGCCAGATCGCGCCCTACCGTCACCCTGCGCTGGAAACCGTCGTGGTTCGCACGCAGGGACAGTGGTTCGCGACGGTACGCGAGCGCTGTACGGACGTCGAATGGAAAAAAGACGATACGGGCGTGCTGGTCGATGCCGATCAATTCAACCGGCTATACAAAGAGGCTCTGCTATGGCCGCTTGATTATCTCATGATCGAAGTGGCCCAGGTCGGATCCCGACTGAAATTGCGCGCGGGCCTTCTCGCATCGGCGCCGGTCTATTGCCGGGTCACCGATGCCGCAGTAGAACTCTCCTACGATCTGGCCGACTTTTTTTCCCGACCCACCACCATCGACCTGGAGATGGCCAGTCGGCGTCTCGCATTGAACGCGGACTACTCCGCCAGACAGTTGTGTTCGGGTGTCGTAATGCTGACAGAACGCGCCACGCTTTACGCCGAGCCGGGCAAGACGCGTTACGTCTATCCTTCGCCTGCTGAAATCGGATCGCCTTCCCAAGAAGCACTGATCGACTACGGCGTAGAGCGATTCGAGCAGTTGTTGCATCGTGCCATTTCGATTCGTCCCGCGTCGAAGCGGGTGGCCACGGAATTGAGTGGGGGCATGGATTCGGCGACCGTTGCATGCGCTCTGACGCGATCGCATGACAACATCCTGAGCTTTGGAATCTTGCTCGACGAGGGAGACAGCCAAAACCAGGCACAACGCCGTCGCATGCTTGTTGAAAAGCTCGGCCTTCGCGACACGAGCATCCCTATCGTTTCATTCCCACCAACGCTCGATCTGCAACCGAGTGCGGCTCGACCGGACTATCCCCTTGTCGAGTTCTATCTCGAAGCGTTCGAACATTTGTGGGACTGCGCTCAAGCACAGGAAAGCGAATGGCTTTTCACCGGTATTGGCGGAGACCAGCTGTTCCCAATGTACCGGAACGAGGAACATCCCAGCGCAGGTCCCGGCAGCGGGGTGGCCGCAGAAGCCAAGCGTCGCGCGAACCTGTTGTTGACGCCCCGAGCGCTCACTGCATCGCGCTCGATCAGTGGATTTGATGCTCCCGCCGGCCTGTTGTCTGCATCCGTATTGGCGTCGAACGCGTGCCAGGCTCCCCATCTGCTTCGGCGAGGCCTCTGGCCGGTCAATCCCTTAAGCGATCCACATCTGGTGGCTTTCTGTCGGGGCCTCCCCCTCGAGTGCCGTAAAGATCGAGAAACGATGCGGCGCTACTTGCAGGCCAACGTAGGCGAACTATTTCCGCGAGATTATTGCAAGGAAACGTTCGCCCATGTCCTGCCTGAGTTGATCGCACATCACGCCAAGACGATCGCCGTGCAGCTGAGCGAATGCGCCCTTGCCGACTTGGGCCTGGTCAACCGAGACGCCGTCCTCCAACTACTGGACGAGTTGGTGGCGACGCGCGCGCGTCCGCTGACGGCACCATTGATCTCGTTCCTTTGGCTGGAGCGCTTCGTTCGGCAGTTTGCCTGACAATTCCATGCAGCAGGCGAAGCCAGGGCGGCGAGACCTCGACGTCATCGAGGCGGCGGTAAAGTATGCGCACCGCCTCTACCCATTCCGGCTGAACGGCAAGATCGACCAGCCATGGAAGCAGGTGACCAATTCGGTATGAACTCGAAGTGCCAGTGCCAGTGCCAGTGCCGGTCGCTCACGCTGAGCTATCGAGTCCAACCAGCGTCAGTGCGGTCCGGAAGTACCGGACCGCACTGATACCGCACAGCAGTGGCGCCTGGCGCCTCGGCCGGAGTGTCAGGCGACAGCCCCTTACGGCTTCGCTGCCGCCGGCGCCGCCTGCGCACCGCCCAGTGACTTGCTCAGGAACGCCAGCAGCCGGGTGTAGAACTCGCGACGATGCGCCTCGGTGTAGAAACCGTGACCCTCGGTCGGGACGTACAGCGTTTCCACCGGCACCCCCGCCTTCTTCAGCGCCGCTTCCATCTTCTTGGAATGCTGGATGGGCGCGCGCTCGTCCTCGCCACCCGCCGCCAGGAACACGGACACCTTGATCTTGTCGGCCAGATTGACCGGCGAAATCGCGGCCAATCCATCGCCCGTCCCCATCCATTCGCGCAAGAAATTCTGGCTGGCATCGCGCAGCTGGGCATCGCCCCTGACATACATCATCGGCAGGTCGTAGACACCGACATAGCCGGCCGCGCAGCGATACAGCGTCGGCTCCTTGGCCACGCCCATCAACGACGCATAGGCGCCGTAGCTGGCGCCGTACATGCAGATGCGCTGCGGGTCGGCGATACCTTGGTCGATCGCCCAGCGCGTGGCATCGGTGACGTCGTCCTGCATCTTGCCGCCCCATTGGCCGGCGCCGGCCTGCTGGAACGCGCGCCCGTAGTTGCCGGAACCGCGATAATTGACCTGCAGCACCGCATAACCGGCGCTGGCCAAGATCTGCGCATCCTCATCGAACATGCCGTTGTCGAAGATCCCGAACGGGCCGCCGTGCGGCATCACCACCATCGGCACCTTGCCGGACTTGGCCGCCGCCGGCAGGGTCACGAACCCATGCAGTGGCAGGCCGTCTCGCGCCTGCAACGCGATCGGCCGCACCTCGGCCAGCTTCGGCGGCTGCAGTGCAGCACGGCGCGCGAACACGAAATCGGCCTTCTTGGCGACGGTGTCGAACAGGTAGAACTCGCCCGGATTGCGACCGGACTGCACGTTGACCAGGTTGAGCCGGCCGTCGCGCGTGCTGGAGGTGACATAGACTGCCTGCCCAGGGAAGGCCGCTTCCAGCGAGCGCTGGGTCTTGGCTTCGGGCGAGGCGTCATCGAAAAACAGGCTCCGCGGCTTGTCGCCCAGCACTTCGATCCCGACCGGGAAATGGGTGCCATGGCGATACATGATCCGATAGGGATCGGCCAGCACATCGCGCGCCACCACCTTGCGCTCACCGCTGTCGGTATTCCACGACTCGATGACGTCACTCCCCTTCGCCTGCTGTACCTGCAGATACGCGACATGCCCGTCTTCGGAAAAACCGATCGGCGTCTCCACGTGATGGCTGACGTTTTCGTCATTGATCAGCTTCCAGTCGCTGCCCTGCGCATCGCGATAGAAGAGCTTCTTGGCATTGTCGGCATCCGCACCCAAGGCAAAGCGCACCTTGCCTTGCTCATCGCTGTAGAAATCCGCGCCGCGCACCTTGGGCGAACCGGTCAGCAACCGCCGGCGGCCGCTATAGACGTCCATGATTTCGGTGCGACTGTAAGGATCCTGGCTGGTGCTGAACGGCTGCGCCTGGATGATGACGTTGCGGTCGTCGCCGGGCAGCGAACCAACGAAATACGCGGCAACCTTCTCCACCTTCTTGGTCTGGATCAGCGTCCCCGGCCCGTTGCCGGTCACGCGCTGGCCCACCAACAACTCCGCCGCGCCGCCATCGGCGTTGATCGCGAACAGTTCCCCGGTCCCCCACGGCCGATCCCGCTGCCCGATCTTCTGGACCATGTTGAACAGCACGCGCGTGTCGTTGACCCACACGAAATCGGAGACGTGGGTGTTCTTCTCCATCGAGAAGCTGCCGACGATCTTGTTGTCGGAACGGCGCATGATCGCCAGCGCGGTCCGATCCTCCAGCGGCACCGTCGCCGCGTAGTACTCGCCGGTCGGCGACAACTTCAGCGTTTCGACCTGCTCCTTGACCAGATACGGCGCCAGATCCACCTGCGCCCATGCATTCCCCGCTCCCAGCAGACACAACAACGCGACTGCGCGCAGTCCCCTCTTCATTCCCTGTTCCCCTGTTCCTGTTGGCGTGACGTACGCGTGAAGTCTAATCCAGGCGCTTGTCCAATGGCCTACCGGAAGCTGGGCGCCAACCTCCGGCGACGACGGGGTGGAAACTGAAAAAGCGCGCTGCCCGGAGGCCGCACGCCCGTCATCTGCCGCGGAAACGGCGGCGCGCACCGGTCAGGCGCGTCGCCGCCGCCCTGCCGTCACCTACTCTCTCGGCGCGCCGGTCGACCCGCGCACCATCAAGCTGAAGTCCAGCGTCTGCTGCAGCGGCACGTCCACCCGTTCGATGATGGCAAGCAGCAGGTTGACCGCGCGGACACCGATCTCCCGCATCGGCTGCCGGATGGTCGTCAATGGCGGCGTGAGGTAACTGGACGAGGCCAGGTCGTCGAAGCCGACGATGGACAGGTCGTCCGGCACGCGGATGCCCAGGTCCCGGCAGGCCGCCAGGGCACCCAGTGCCATCTGATCGCTGAAGCAGAAGATCGCGGTCGGCGCGGGTGTACGACCCAACAGCGTCATCGCCGCCGCATGGCCGGATTCCACGGAGAAGTCGCCCGGCACGACGGTCAGGTTGCGCAGGCGGCCGCGCGCCTTGGCGCAGGCGCGAGCCCCTTCCAGTCGCTGCTGATGCAGGGGATTGTCGGGCGGACCGCCCACCACGGCGATCCGCGCGTGCCCCAATCCATACAGGTGGTCCATCACGGCGCGCGCGGCGGCCGCATTGTCGATGTGGACGCTGGGAATCCCCAGCGCCGGGTCGAACTCGCAGCCGTTGACCACCGGCGCGGCGCCGCCCTGCTGCTTGACGATCTCACGCGCCGTCGGCGGCAAGCGGTGCCCCAGCACGATCAGGCCGTCCGCCTCGTTGCGTGGGAGCATCTGCGCGTAGCGCTCCTCGCGGTCGGGCTGGTGCTGGGTATCGCCCAGCAGCACGGCATAGCCGACCGCCTGCGCGGCGTCTTCCGCGCCCTGCAGGATCTGGGCGAAGAAGGGATTGGCGATGTCCGGGACGGTCACCAGGAGCTTGCCGCTGCGCTGGGTCTTGAGCGTCCTGGCCACCGTGTTGGGGACATAGCCCAGCGCGGCGGCGGCCTGCTCGATGCGCGCGCGTGTGGCGGGCAGGACTTTTTCCGGCCGGGAGAGCGCCCGCGACACCGTGCCCGCGGTGACGCCGACGTGCTTTGCGATGTCGTAGATGGTTGTCGCCATGAACTGAACTCTGGTGTCTGCTGTGCAGTGCACAACGGGTCTTGCGGCAGGCCCATGCTAGGATGATTCAATCGATTGCATGAGGGCGAATCACGTTGAAGACGCTCAAGGGTCCAGCGCTGTTCCTGGCACAGTTCATCGCCGACACACCTCCCTTCAATCGCTTGGACACGCTGGCCGAATGGGCCGCGGGCCTGGGCTATTCTGGCCTACAAGTACCGACCAGCGCGCCCCACCTGTTCGATCTGGCCCAGGCCGCGCACAGCCAGGCGTACTGCGACGACCTCGCCGGCATGCTGGCCGGGCATGGCCTGCAGATCACCGAGCTGTCCACCCACCTGCAGGGACAGCTGGTCGCGGTGCACCCCGCCTACGACAGCCTGTTCGACGGCTTCGCCCCGCCGGACAAGCGCGGCAACCCCGCCGCCCGCCAGGCCTGGGCGTTGGAGCAGCTGCAGTTGGCCGCCAAGGCCAGCCAGCGTCTGGGGCTGACGGCGCATGCCACGTTTTCCGGCGCGCTGGCCTGGCCCTACTTCTATCCCTGGCCGCAACGCCCGCCCGGACTGGTGGAAGAAGCCTTCGCCGAGCTCGGCCGGCGCTGGCGTCCGATCCTGGATGCCTTCGACGCCTGCGGCGTGGACCTGTGCTTCGAGATCCACCCGGGCGAGGACCTGCACGACGGCGCCACCTTCGAGCGCTTCCTCGACGTGGTCGACCAGCACCCCCGCGCCAAGATCCTGTACGACCCCAGCCACCTGCTGCTGCAGCAGATGGACTACCTGGGTTTCATCGATCGCTACCACGCGCGCATCGGCATCTTCCACGTCAAGGACGCGGAGTATCGCGCCAGCGCGCGCAGCGGCGTCTATGGCGGCTACCAGGACTGGATCGATCGTCCGGGGCGGTTCCGCTCGCTCGGGGACGGCCAGGTCGACTTCAAGGCCATCTTCTCCAAGTTCGCGCAATACGATTTCCCGGGCTGGGCGGTGCTGGAGTGGGAGTGCTGCCTGAAGCATCCGGAAGATGGAGCGCGCGAGGGGGCCGCGTTCATTCGCGACCACATCATCCGCGTGACCGAACGCGCCTTCGACGATTTCGCCGATAGCGGCGCCGATCCGGCATCGCTGCGCCGCATGCTGGGAACCTGAGTCATTACCGCCCTGGGAGGGGACGCCATGACGCACACCATGTCGCGCTTGGGCGCGATGATGTTTCTGCAGTTCTTCATCTGGGGGGCCTGGTTCGTGACCCTGGGGACCTATCTGGTGCAGGGGCCGCTGCACGCCAGCGCGAGCCAGGTGGCGACGGCGTTCCTCAGCCAGTCCATCGGCGCTATCGTCGCGCCCTTTCTGGTCGGCCTGATCGCCGATCGCTACTTCGCGGCGCAGCGCATCCTGGGAGTGCTGCATCTCGCCGGTGCGGTACTCATGTGGCTGGCATCCACGGCGACGAGCTTCGGCGTGTTCTTCGCCTGCGTGATGGGCTACATGCTGCTGTTCATGCCGACGCTGGCACTGGCCAACAGCGTGGCGATGCGGCACATGCAAGCGCCGGAAAAGCAGTTCCCGCCGGTGCGCGTGGCCGGCAGCGTCGGCTGGATCGTGGCCGGCGTGCTGATCGGCTGGCTGGGCTGGGAACAGGCGCATCGGCTCGAGCTGACGTTCCGGATGGCGGCGCTGGCCTCGCTGGGCCTGGGTCTGTACGCCTTCACCCTGCCGCACACGCCGCCGCTGGCGCGACAGCGCGATGCCGGGCTGGGGCAGATCCTGGGGCTGGACGCGCTGCGGCTGCTGAAGTCGCGCTCCTATCTGGTGTTCTTCCTGGCGTCCATCGCCATCTGCATCCCGCTGGCGTTCTACTACAACTTCACCAACCCCTACCTCAACGATCTGGGCGTGCGCGGCGCGGCCGGCCTGCAGTCGCTGGGCCAGGTGTCCGAAGTCCTGCTGATGCTGGCCATGCCGTTCCTGTTCGTGCGGCTGGGGGTCAAGACCATGCTGGCGGTGGGCATGGCGGCGTGGGTGGTGCGCTACGCGATGTTCGCCTTCGGCGATGCCGGCGGCGGCTTCTCCCTGCTGGTGATCGGCATCGTGCTGCACGGCATCTGCTACGACTTCTTCTTCGTCACCGGCCAGATCTACACCGATGCGCATGCCGGCCCCGCCGCACGCAGCAGCGCGCAGGGCTTCATCACCCTGGCCACGTACGGCGTGGGCATGCTGATCGGGACGTTCCTGTCCGGCGCGGTGGTGGAGCACTACACCACCGCCACAGGTCCGGATTGGCAGCGGATCTGGCTGTTCCCGGCCGGCGTCGCGCTGCTCGTGCTGGTCGCCTTCCTGCTGCTGTTCCGCGACCGGCCCGCCGTCGCGGCCGCGCCCTCCGCGTCTTGAGGATCCCCCCGATGCCCAAGCTTGGAATCGCCATCGTCGGCACCGGCATGATCGGCGCCGTGCACCGTCGCGCGGCACTGCTGGCCGGCGCCTCGGTCCGCGGCGTCGCCGCCTCGTCCCCGCAGCGCGCACGCGAGGTGGCGCAGGCGTGGGATGTCCCGCAGGCGTATCGCGATATCGAGGAGATGGTCGCCGATCCGCAGGTGCAGGTCGTGCACGTCTGCACGCCCAACCATCTGCACCGCGCCATGGCGCAGGCGGCGCTGGACGCCGGCAAGCACGTGATCTGCGAGAAGCCGCTGGCCACCACGCTGGAGGATGCGCGGGCGCTGGCGACCCTGGCCCGCGCAACCGGGCTGGTCGCCACGGTGCCCTTCGTCTACCGCTACCACCCGGTGGTCCGCGAGGCGCGCGCGCGCATCGCCCAGGGCGAACTGGGACCGCTGCGCCTGATCCACGGCAGCTATCTGCAGGACTGGCTGCTGGATCCGGCCAGCAACAACTGGCGCGTGGACCCGGCGCTGGGCGGCGCGTCGCGCGTGTTCGCCGACATCGGCTCGCATTGGTGCGACCTGGTGGAATGGGTGAGCGGCGAGCGCTTCGCCGAGGTCAGCGCGGCGTTCGCGACGGTGATCGCCGAGCGCGGCACCAACACCGGGCAGAGCTTCACCACGCCGGCGGCGGGCGGCGCGATGCAGGCGGTCTCCAGCGAAGACGTGGCCATGGCGATGCTCCGAACCGGCGCGGGCACGCTGGCTTCGTTGACGGTCAGCCAGGTCTCGGCGGGGCGCCGCAATCGCCTCTGGTTCGAGATCGATGGCGCCCAAGCCAGCGTGGCGTTCGACCAGGAGGACGCCGAACGCCTGTGGATCGGCCGGCCAGACCAGCGCGAGGAAATCTTCGTGCGCGGACCGGGTGCCGGCAGCGCCGAACAGCGCCGGCTGGCGACGCTGCCGGCCGGGCACGCGCAGGGCTACGGCGATTGCTTCGAGGCATTCGTCGCCGACACCTACCGCGCCATCGCAGGCGAGCGGCCGGAAGGCCTGCCCACCTTCGACGACGGGCTGCGCTCGGCGCTGATCGTCGATCGCGTCATCACATCGGCCAGGACACGCGGCTGGACATCCATCGATTGACTCCCGGGAGGACTTCCTGATGAACACAGCGACACGCAGAACCGCAACCCTCGCCCTGCTGCTCCTCGCGGCCCTGCCCGCCTTCGCACACGACACCACCGGCGCGCAGGCCCCCATCGCCGTGCAGATGTACACGCTGCGCAACGCCGGCTCGCTCGACCAACAGTTGAAGATCGTCCATGACGCCGGCGTGGGCGCGGTGGAAACGGTCGGCACGCAGAACGTCAGCGCGGTGGAACTCAAGCAGTTGCTGGACAAGTATGCGATCAAGGCGATCTCCTCGCACGTGCAGCTGGCCGACCTGCGCAAGGACCTGGACGGCGCGGTGGCCTTCAACCGCTTGATCGGCAACACGACGCTGGTAGTGCCTTACCTGGACCAGAAGGAGCGGCCCACGGATGCCGCAGGCTGGACCGCACTGGGCAAGGAGCTGGGCCAGCTCGCGACGCGGGCACGCGCCAAGGGCATGCGCCTGGCGTACCACAACCACGACTTCGAACTGGTCGACTTCGATGGCAAGACCGGCCTGGAACTGCTGTTCGCCGCGGCCGGCCCCGACCTCAAGACCGAACTGGACCTGGCCTGGGTCGCACGCGCGGGCTACGACCCGGCGGCGATGCTGGGCAAGTTCAAGGGCCGCATGTTCGCGGTCCACGCCAAGGACAATGCACCGAAGGGCCAGGCCGAAGACGAAGGCGGCTTCGCCGCCGTCGGCCGGGGCGTGCTGAACTGGAACGCGATCCTGCCTGCCGCGGCGGCGAGCGGCGTGCAGTGGTACATCATCGAGCACGACCAGCCGCGCGACCCGGCCAGCGTCGTCCGGACCAGTGCGGAGTACCTGCGCGAACATCTGCCCGCGAGCACACAGCGCTAGCACGCAAAGGAGTTCCGCTTGAAAACGATCACGACGATGGCCGTGGTGCTGCTGGGGGCGACGCTTGTGCCCAAGGCCTGGTCCAAGGACGACCCGGCGGCCGGCGCGCAGCTCTACGCGAACCATTGCACGGCCTGCCATGGCGCGAATCGCGCGGGCGTCCCGCCCACCTTCCCCGCGCTGACCGACGTGGGCAAGCGCCTGCAGCCCGCGCAGATCAAGGAGAAGATCCGCAACGGCGGCGGGCTGATGCCGCCGTTTTCGCAGCTGTCGCAACAGGAGGTCGACGACCTCGCCAGCTTCCTGGCGCAGTAGGGCGCGCCCTCCATTCCCGGGTATGCCGCGTTGGGCGCGGCATACCCGGGATCGCCGACACGCCCCAGGCGATCGGCGCCGACTGCGCGCCGGCGCTACAGCTCGCGCACCCAGATGTTGCGGTAGCTGACCTTGGAATCGTGCTCCTGCAGGAAGATCGGCGCGCATCCATGCGGCGCGTACGACGGCGCGCCGATGTATTCGGTCTTGCCCGCCAGCACGGTGTCGTTCTGCACCAGCACGCCGTTGTGCAGGACGGTGATGCGGGCGGGCGACGTGAGCCCGCCGCCCTGCGAGAAACGCGGCGCCTTCCAGATGATGTCGTACACCTGCCACTGGCCCGGCGCACGCGAGGCGTTCACCAGCGGAATGGCCTGCTTGTAGATCGCACCGGCCTGGCCGTTGGCATAGGTCGGGTTGTCGTAGCTGTCGAGCACCTGCAACTCATACAGTTCCTGCAGGAAGATGCCGCTGTTCCCGCGCTGCTGGCCGTCGAATCCGCGCGTCGCGGTGGGCGTACGCCACTCGACATGCAACTGGATGTCGCAGAAGCGCTGCTTGGTGCGGATGCCCTTGCTGCCCGGCACCACGGTCAGCGCGCCGTCGGCGACGCTCCAGGGCACGCGTCCGCCCTGCTCCGACTCCCAGGCCGACAGATCCTTGCCATCGAACAGCACGATCGCGTCGGAGGGGGCGCCGCCCGGGGGCGTGGCCACGGTCGCGGGCACGGGCTTCCACACTTCGGTCTTGGCAGGATCGCGTGCGGGGTCGCCGTCGGCCTGCGCGACCGCAGGCGCCACGGCCAGCAGGCAGGCCGCCATCAGCAGGGATCTGGTCATCGTGTTTCCAGGAAAAGGAGGAAGGGCGAAGCGTGGCGCTCCATCAGCCAGTGGCCCAGGCGGGCGTGCCGGGAACGTAGGCGATGTCTTCATAGCGGCCCGGTACCGCGACGTAGCGCAGCACTTCGGTCGCGCCGACCTCGGAGGTGAAGAAGCCGAAGATGGTCAGCTGCTTGATCATGGTGAAGGAATGCGGCATCGCGTCCGCCGTGTCGGCGGTGCCGGTGTCGGTCACGTCGACGGCCTTTGCCTTGGCCTCCGCATCCAGGGCGCGCAGCAGTTCGGCGCGCGCCTGCGGGGTGAGCGACACGAATCGGCCGCCGGCACGTTTGTCGATCTCGGCCAGGCCGGCGCGGAACGTCGCCTGCTGCCGCGGGGTGTAGCAGTCGGTGACGAATTTCGCCATGAATGCACCGGCACCGGCGTCCTTCGCCCCCGGCGTCTTGGTCCGCGGCAGGATGGTCTCGGCGATCTCGTCCAGCGTGCCGATCTCGGCGGCGGAGAACAGCACCTTCGTCCCCGCGGCCGACGCCTGTGCCGGGGCGAGCGCGGGCAGGCCGACCATCGCCGCGCCCGTGGCGGCAAAGATCATCTTCAGCAGTTCGCGACGTTCCATCACAGGTTCCCCGCTTTCAGTTCGCGCACGGCATGATCGGCGGCACGTGCGGTCAGCGCCATGTAGGTCAGCGAAGGATTCACGCAGCCGCTGGAGGTCATGCAGGCGCCATCGGTCACGTAGACGTTCGGTGCGTCCCACACCTGGTTGTACTGATTCAGCACGGAGTTCTTGCGATCCCGGCCCATGCGTGCGGTGCCCATCTCATGGATGCCCTTGCCCGGCGCGTAGTCGCCATCGTGCATCTTCACGTCCTTGACGCCGGCCGCCTCCAGCATCTCGGCGGCATCGGCGGCCATGTCCTTGCGCATGGCCTTTTCGTTCTCGCGCATGGCGACGTCCATCGCCAGCACCGGCAGCCCCCATTTGTCCTTGCGCTGCGGATCCAGGCGAATCATGTTGTCGTGGTGCGGCAGCATTTCGCCGAATCCGGTCATGCCGATGCTCCAGTCGCCTGGCACGGTCAGCGCCTCCTTCAGGTCGGCGCCGATGTTCAGCTCGGCGATCTCGCGCGACCAGCCGGTGCGGCTCGCACCGCCCTGGTAGCCGAAGCCGCGCAGGTAACCGCGCTTGTCCATGGCGACATTGCGGAACCGGGGGATGTAGAAGCCGCAGGGACGGCGGCCGAAGTAGTACTTGTCCTCGTAGCCCTCGACCCGGCCGGAGGCACCGGCGCCGAAATGATGGTCCATCACGTTGTGCCCGAGCTCGCCCGACGACGACCCCAGGCCGCCGTCCCAGACGTCGGTGGCCGAGTTCATCAGCAGCCAGGTCGAATTGAACGAGGACGCATTGAGGAAGATGACATTGGCCGTGTACTGGTAGGTCTGTCCGCTCTCGGCGTCGATGATCTCCACGCCGCGCGCACGCTTGCGGTCCTTGTCGTAGAGCACCTCCTTGACGATCGAGAACGGCCGCAGGGTCAGGTTGCCCGTCTTCATGGCCGCCGGCAACGTGGCCGCCTGGGTCGAGAAATAGGCGCCGAAGGGACAGCCCAGGATGCACTTGTTGCGATACTGGCAGTTGACGCGGCCCTGCTCGACCTTGGGCTGGGTGATGTTGGCGGTACGCGAGTGGATCAGGTGCCGGGTGCCGCCAAAGGCCTTCTTGATCCGCGCCGCGACGTCCTTCTCGACGATGTTCAACGGGATCGGCGGCAGGAACTCGCCGTCCGGCAACACGTCCAGTCCCTCGCGCGTGCCGGCGATGCCGGCGAACTTCTCCACGTGGTCGTACCAGGGTGCGAGGTCGGCGTAACGGATCGGCCAATCGGTGGCGATGCCGTCCTTCAGGTTCGCCTCGAAATCCAGGTCCGACAGGCGATAGCTCTGCCGTCCCCACATCAGCGAGCGGCCGCCCACGTGATAGCCGCGGAACCAGTCGAATCGCTTGATCTCGGTGTAGGGCGATTCCTTTTCGTTGGCCCACATTCCCTGCAGGTTCTCGACCAGGGCGTAGTCGCGCATCAGCACCGGATAATCGGCCTTCATCGCCTGGGTCGGGCGGTTGCGGTGCGGGAAATCCCACGCCTCCTTCATCGCGTTGACGTAGTCCTTGACGTGCTCGATGTTGCGTCCGCGTTCCAGCATCAGGACCTTGAGTCCCTTCTCGGTCAGCTCCTTCGCCGCCCAACCGCCACTGATGCCCGAGCCAACGACGATGGCGTCGTAATGATTGTCTGCCATGGGTTCTACTTCACCTCGGTGGATAGCGTTTCAGACATCGCAGAGGCGGATCGCCTCGCGCAGCGAGCCGACGGGATCCGGCGCGGTAGGAACGAATTCCTGCGCCAGATAGCCATCGAAACCGGTATCGCGGATCGCGCGACAGATGGCGGGATAGTGGAGCTCCTGATCGTCCCCGATCTCGTGCCGGCCCGGGACGCCGGCGGTGTGGTAATGCTTGAAGCACGCGTGATGCTTGCCGATGGTGGCGATGATGTCGCCCTCCATGATCTGCATGTGGTAGATGTCGTACAGCAGGCCGAAATGGTCCGAGCCGATCCGCTGGCACAGCTCCACGCCCCAGGCGGAGTGGTCGCACAGATAGTCGTGATGATCGACCTTGGAGTTCAGCAGTTCCATCACCAGCACGACATCGCGTTTCTCGGCATGGCCAAGGATGCGCTTGAGCCCGACTTCGGCGTGGGCCATGCCCTCCTGGGGATCCATGCCATTCCGATTGCCGGAAAAACAGATGAGGTTGCGATAGCCGGCATCGGCCACCAGATCGATGTGCCGCGTGTAGCGCGCGGCCAGCTCATCATGGAACTGGCTGCCGGCGAAGCCCTTGTCCAGGCCGAGTTCCGCGCCATTGCACATCGCGCTGTACACGCCATGCGCCTTCAGCGTGGGCCAATCCGCCGGGCCCACCAGATCGATGGCGGCGAACCCCAGGCCCTTCACTACCTGGCAAAGCTGTGCGGTCGACAGCTGCGGAAACGTCCAGCGGGCGACAGACTGCTTCAGGTTGCGCTTGAGCGGCGTGGCGGCAGCGAGTGCCGGCAACATGCCCACTGCCCCAAGGCCAAGGCTCCCGGCGACCGCCATGCGCAGCGCGTCGCGCCTCGTGAAGCCCGCGGCCGGCGCCGGTCCGATCGAATGGATAGACATCCACCTTCCGGCCTCCCAACCGGTCTCAAACGCTGACGATTCGCCGCGATTCAATCGATTGAACCTTAGAGCAGTGAATTGCGCTTTTGCAAGACGCACTGCACGAAAACACATGCTGCAGGGCACAACGCCTGTGGCGTCAGTCGTCATGACGGCGATGGAATTTCGGGTGACGTACGGAGTTGTGCAGCGAGACGTAGAGCGACAAACAAACGGGTATTTGGTGAACCTGCTCGAGCAGGCGACGCATGGCGAGATACCGACGGACCAGTGGTTCCTCCCTGGGACTAAGGCGCTAAATCGCCTGCAAGGCGGCGGGGATGGGAGGTCGGACCTGGAGCTTCAGGACACCTCCGCCGCGTTGCCATGCGCATTCATGTGGTGAGGATCGTGGTGTCGCGGCGAGCGACGCCAATGTGCCTTTCGCAGAAGCGGCTTTAGCCGCGATGGCTTTCATCGGAAAGCCTGTCGCCGCTAAAGCAGCCCCTACGACACCTTCCCGTTGCAGCCGGGTCGGCCGGCGTTGAGCGATAGCATGGACTCGGCACGAAAGCCGCGCCAAGGCGTTGCCGAGGCGACCGGGCACGACGCGACGCTTGGCGACCGACCCAGTTTTGAAGGCAAGAACAGCGGGGTACTCGCCGCTTGCACGCACGCTCCGCCCCCAATCGCCAGCGGTGAAAAGCACGGTACGTGTGACCACTCCAGTCGACCGATACCGCCTGGCTTCATATCGCCTGCGTTGGAGGACCGGACAACCTCGCGCTAGAAAGGAAAACACCTCGCCAAAACAGAAAAAACCCCGGCAAGCACAATGGCTTACCGGGGTCTGTTTGCATCGCAGGAACGACGAAAGATCAGAACGGGATATCGTCGTCCGCGAAGTCGTCCATCGGTGCGGACTGCTGCGGGGCCGGCTGCTGCCGGCGCGGCGCGTAATCCTGCCCGCCGCCACCACCGCCA
>NZ_AQOI01000386.1:0-1443 GCF_000364665.1 Xanthomonas sp. SHU 199 | reverse complement strand
GGCTCGCGGATCAGCACGCGATCGATGCAGAAAACCCACAACGGCAAAATCGAACAGTCGTATGTCCGGGTCAAGGGCAACCATTCGACGATGAGTGGGAGCAGCGACGAACTCGCCAGCATGAAGCGCGAGACCCAGGGCGATGGCCTGTGGTTCCGCCGCGGCGGCAAGCGCTACGTGGTGCACGATCCTGCGCTGCTGGCCCGCTTCGACGCGCTATTCGAGCCGATCGGCAAGCTGGGCGCGCAGCAGGGCGAGCTCGGCAAGCGCCAGGGAGCACTGGGCCGAGAGCAGGGCGAGCTGGGTCGTGAACAGGGCAAGCTGGTCCGGGAGAGCATCGCGCTGGCGGCGGACCGCATGGACTCCAACGGCATTGCCGCCAAGGCGCAAACACGTGCCCAGACCGAACTGGCGCAGCGCCAGGATGCACTGTCGGCGAAGATGCGCGCGCTCGGCGAACAGCAGGCCGCGCTGGGCCGGCAGCAGGGCGAACTGGGTGCGCGTCAGGGCGAATTGAGCGCGCAGATCGATCGCGAGGTCGACCGCCTGTTCGATGCCGCCATCGCCGCGGGCAATGCGCAGCGGCTGGAGTGATGTCGCCGGCGGCGTGCGCAGCGCCTACGCCGACGCGGCCGCCGCCAGCGCGCGTTCTTCGGCCTCGGCGGCGACCAGGCGCTGCAGCAGCAGCGCCAGCGTGACCACGTCCTGGTGGTTGTGTGCGGCGACGCGGCGCAGGTTGCGCGCGTTGCCGCCGCGCAGGTAGCTCAGCCACGCCGCTGGCGCTTCCGAGCCCGGCAGGTCGTCCTCGCGCACCACGCGCAGCAATTGCCGCTCGATGGTGGCGAGCTTGCAGTTCTCCCAGGTGCCGCGGTAGCGGCGGCGGGTGGGATGCAGCAGATCCACGTGGTCCAGCGCCGACAGCGGATCGGCGCAGCGCGCCAGCCGATAGCGGGTCTTCAACAACGGCGCGTCGTAGCAGCGGCCGTTGTAGCTGGACAGCACGGTGCCCGGCCGCAGCCAGGCGCGGAACGCTTCCAGCATCGCTTTCTCCGCGCCCATCGTTGCCATCAGCAACTGGCGGATGCGCAGGCCCGGGCCGTCGGCCGGATGCACGCTCCAGTCGGCCGCGCCGATCATGAAGGCGCGGGTGCCGGTGCCGCCGGCCAGGCCGGTGGTTTCGGTGTCGAAGAACAGCAGGTCGGTCGGTTCCACCGCATCCTCACGGCGGGCGAAAGCCAGCGACAGCGCGCCGGCGGGGATCGGCTGCGGCAGGAACGCCTCGATCAGGTGCAGCCCGGGTGCGATCTCCACCCCGGGCAGGTGCCGGTCCGGCGCCGCGGCCGGTTTGCGTGCGGATGCAGCCGCGGTGGGCGCGACCGCACGCTCGCGCAGGCCGAGCAGGCGCCGCAGCGCGGACACATCGGTGCCGCCGCGGTCGAACGG
>NZ_AQOI01000385.1:0-10606 GCF_000364665.1 Xanthomonas sp. SHU 199 | reverse complement strand
TCAGGCGCTGGCGCTGCGCACGCAACTGGCCGGGGTCGGCTACCACGCCGGCAGCGTGGTGCTGGCCGCGCACGGCGAGGGCCGCGTGCAGGAGGTGGAACTCGACGGCCCGCGCGGCCGCCGCCGTCTCGCCTGCGATCACTTGGCGTTGGGCTACGGCCTGGTGCCGAACGTGGAACTGGCGCAACTGCTGGGCTGCCGGCTGGGCCGCAGCGGCGCGCATCCGTGCGTGGCGGTGGATGCGCAACTGCGCACCAGCGTCGACAGCGTCTATGCCGCCGGCGAGGCGCTGGGCATCGGCGGGCGCGATTGCGCGCGCGTCGAAGGCGCGATCGCCGGCCACCTGGCCGCCGGCCAGGACGCCGCTGCGCAGGCGCTGCAGCCGCAGCGGCGACGTGCGCGCGCCTTCGCTGAACTGCTGCAGCGGCAGTTCGCGCTGGACCCGCGCATCCATGCGCTGGCCGCGCCGGATACGCTGGTGTGCCGCTGCGAAGACGTGCCGCTGTCCGCGCTGCAGGGCCATGCCGACCTGCGCGATGCCAAGCTGGCCTCGCGCTGCGGCATGGGCGCCTGCCAGGGCCGCATCTGCGGCAGTGCGCTGACCGAACTTGGCCTGGCCACGCGCGCCGCCGATTTCTCCGACGACGGCCGCCGGCCGCCGCTGTTCCCGGCGCGTCTGGACGCGCTGGCCCATCCCTGTCCGGATCCCGCTCCGGACACCGCTTGCGCCGCGCCGTCGCGCGCGGCATCCCTTCGCAACTCTCCACAAGGTGTACATCCATGAGCAAGGCTTCCTTCTGGTACGGCGTGCTGCCGGCCATCACCACCCCGTTCAACGCCGACGGCAGCATCGACCACGCGTTCCTGGCCAAGCATGCGCAGCTCATGATCGACGCCGGCTGCACCGCGATCGTGCCGCTGGGCTCGCTGGGCGAGGCGGCCACGCTGAGCTTCGACGACAAGCTGGCGATCCTGAAGACCCTTGTGCAGGCGGTCGACGGCCGCATCCCGGTGGTGCCGGGCATCGCCGCGCTGTCCACCGACGAGGCCGTGCGCCTGGCGCAGGCGGCCAAGCAGGTCGGCTGCGGTGGCCTCATGGTGCTGCCGCCGTACGTGTATTCCACCGACTGGCGCGAAATGGGCGCGCACATGCGCGCGGTGATCGCCGCCACCGACCTGCCGGCGATCCTGTACAACAACCCGATCGCCTACAAGACCGATTTCAGCCCGGCGCAGATCGCCGAGCTGGCCGCCGAGTTCCCGAATCTGCAGGCGGTGAAGGAATCCTCCGGCGACGTGCGCCGCTTCGCCGCGCTGGGCGAGCTGCTCGGCGACCGCCTGGTGCTGCTGGTGGGCATGGACGATGCGATCGTCGAAGGCCTGAGCATGGGTGCCAAGGGCTGGATCGCCGGCCTGGTCAACGCCTACCCGAAGGAGTCGGTGAAGCTGTTCGAGCTGGCCCGCGACGGCGGCTACCCGGCGGCCAAGGCGCTGTACGACTGGTTCCTGCCGCTGCTGCGTCTGGACACCGTGCCCAAGTTCGTGCAGCTGATCAAGCTGGTGCAGGAGAAGGTCGGCCTGGGCAGCGAGCGCGTGCGCGCGCCGCGGCTGGTGCTGGAAGGCGCCGAGCGCGAGGCCGCGCTGAAGGTCATCGACCACGCCATCGCCACCCATCCCGGGCACTGAGATGAGCACGCAACCGCTGTTGCTGGCCGGCCATTGGCAGGCCTCGCTGGAAGAGCGCGGCAGTTTCCGCGCCGAGGATCCGCGCGACGGGAGCGAGTTCGGCCCGTCGTTCCCGATCAGCGGCGCCGCCGATCTGGAAGCGGCGCTGAGCGCGGCGGCGCTGAGCGCCGACGCGCTGGCTGCGGCCGCGCCGGAACGCATCGCCGGGTTCCTGGATGCGTATGCGGACGCGATCGACGCCGACGTCGAACGTCTGGTGGCGCTGGCACACGCCGAAACCGGCCTGCCGGTGGAGCCGCGCCTGGCCAAGGTGGAACTGCCGCGCGCCAGCGGGCAGTTGCGTCAGGCCGCGCAGGCGGCGCGCAGCCACAGCTGGGCGCAGCCGGTGATCGACACCGCGGCCGGCCTGCGCGCGCAGCTGGGGCCGCTGCACAAGCCGGTGCTGGTGTTCGGTCCGAACAATTTCCCGTTCGCGTTCAACGCGGTGGCCGGTAGCGATTTCGCCTCGGCCATCGCCGCGCGCAATCCGGTCATCGCCAAGGCGCATCCTTCGCATCCGGCCACCAGCCAGCGCCTGGCCCAGCTCGCGCACCAGGCGCTGCTGGCCAACGACCTGCCGGCGGCGACGGTGCAGTTGCTGTATCACTTCGACAGCACGCTGGGCCTGGAGCTGGCCGGCGATCCGCGGCTGGGCGCGATCGGCTTCACCGGCAGCCGTGCCGGCGGGCTGGCGCTGAAGGCCGCCGCCGACCGCGCCGGGGTGCCGGCCTATGTCGAGTTGTCCAGCGTCAATCCGGTGTTCCTGCTGCCGGGCGCGCTGGCCGAACGCGGCGCGGCGCTGGCGCAGGAGTTCTTCGCCTCCTGCACCATGGGCAGCGGCCAGTTCTGCACCAACCCGGGCATCGTGGTGGTGCCCGAGGGCGAGGCGGGCGATGCCTTCATCGCCGCGGCCACCGCGCATTTCGCCGCGGCTGCGCCGGCGCTGCTGTTCTCGCGCGGCGTGCTGGAGCATCTGCAGCGCAGCGTGGGCACGCTGCGCGATGCCGGCGCCACGGTGCTGGCCGGTGGCGAGGCCGATGCAGGTCCCGGCTATCGGCATGCGCCGACCCTGCTGCAAGTGTCGGCCGAGGCCTTCCTGCAGCAGCCCGAGGCGCTGCAGACCGAGGCGTTCGGCCCGGTCAGCCTGATCGTGCGCGGCGGCGGGTTGGGGCAGTTGACCGCCCTGGCGCGCAGCTTCGAGGGCAATCTCACCGGCACCCTGTATCGCGCCGCCGACGGCAGCGACGATCTGGCCTTCGCTGCGCTGGCCGCGGCGCTGCGCCCGCGGGTCGGCCGCCTGATCTGCAACAAGATGCCGACCGGCGTGGCGGTGAGCCCGGCGATGAACCATGGCGGCCCCTATCCGAGCACCGGCCATCCGGGCTTCACTGCCGTCGGCATGCCCGCGGCGATCCGCCGCTTCGCCGCGCTGCACAGCTACGACGGCGTGCCCGACGCGCTGCTGCCGCCGTTGCTGCGCGACCGCAATCCCGGCGGCGTGCAGCGCCTGATCGACGGCAGCTGGAGCACCGCCGACGTGGAGCCGCGCGCATGAGCGAGCAGGCCCAGATCGGCGGGTTGACCCTGGAGCAGGCGCACGCGCAACTGGCGCCGTGGCCGCACCGCGCGCCGGCGATCCAGCAGCAGGAGTACCGGCAGCGTCTGGCCAACGCGCGCGCGCTGATGCGCGCGCACGGCGCCGACGCGTTGCTGATCGGTGCCGGCGCTTCGTTGCGCTACTTCACCGGGGTGCCGTGGGGCGCCAGCGAGCGCCTGGTGGCGATGCTGCTCACCGCCGAAGGCGATCCGCTGCTGATCTGCCCGGCGTTCGAGGAAGGCTCGCTGGACGCAGTGCTGTCGGTGCCAGTGCGCAAGCGCCTGTGGCAGGAACACGAGGATCCGCACGCGCTGGTCGCCGAGGCCCTGCTGGAACTGGACGCGCAGAGCCTGGCGCTGGACCCGGGCGTGGCCTTTGCGGTGCACACCGGGCTGACGGCGGTGCTGGGCCGGATCGCCATCCGCGATGCGGCGGCCATCGTCGACGGCTGCCGCATGCGCAAGTCGTCGGCGGAACTGGCGCTGATGCAGCAGGCCTGCGACATGACCCTGCACGTGCAGCGGCTGGCCGCCGGGCTGATCCACGAAGGCATCACCACCGCGGAACTGACCCGCTTCATCGACCAGGCGCACCGCGCGCTCGGTGCCGACAACGGCTCGACCTTCTGCATTGTGCAGTTCGGCCATGCCACCGCGTATCCGCACGGCATTCCCGGCGTGCAGGCGCTGCGCCCGGGCGAACTGGTGCTGATCGATACCGGCTGCACCGTGCAGGGCTACCACTCCGACATCACCCGCACCTACATCTTCGGCGAGCCCAGCGAGAAGCAGCGACGCATCTGGCAACTGGAGCACGACGCGCAGGCGGCGGCCTTCGCCGCGGTGCGGCCGGGCGTGGCCTGCGCGGTGGTGGACGAGGCCGCGCGCAAGGTGCTGCAGCGTGCCGGGCTCGGCCCGGACTACCAGTTGCCGGGGCTGCCGCATCGCACCGGCCACGGTTGCGGCATGAGCATCCACGAGGCACCGTACCTGGTGCGCGGCAATGCGCTGGCGCTGGCGCCGGGCATGTGCTGCAGCAACGAGCCGATGATCGTGGTGCCGGGCGAGTTCGGCGTGCGCCTGGAGGATCATTTCTACGTCACCGAGGACGGCGCGCAGTGGTTCACGCCGCCGTCGCCGGCGATCGACCGGCCGTTCGCCTGATGCGCAGGGCGGCCGCCTGCAACGTTTGCGCGGCGGCCGCCGCGGTGTGTCACGGGCGCGTGCCGCCCTGCGGAGTTCCTCGATGAAGCACATACGTCTGCCCGTCGTCGGCATGCTGGCACTGGCCCTGCTGAGTGCCTGTCAGCCGTCGGCACCGTCGGCGCCTTCCGCGCCGGCGGCAACGGCGCCGGCCAAGGCAAGCACCTCGCCGTCGCAGGCCTTCGCTGCGCTGCTCGACGCGCAGTGGCAGTATCAGCTCGAGCACCATCCGGAGTTCGCCAGCATCATCGGCGACAGCCGCTACAACGATCGCTGGAGCGACTATTCGCTCGCCGCGCTGGAGGCCGAACGCCAGGCCACCGCTGCGTTCCTGGCGCGCTTCGATGCGATCGATACCAAGGCGCTGTCGGCGCAGGAGCGGTTGAGCCTGCAGATGATGCAGCGGCAGTTGCGCGACCGGCTGGAGGCGATCGCGCTGAAGAACGACGAGATGCCGCTGGAGCCGGTCGGCGGCATCCAGGTGGCGCTGCCGGGCTATGCGCAGGCGTTTCCGTTCGCCAGCGTCAAGGACTACGAGGACTACATCAAGCGCCTGCAGGCGATCCCGGCGCTGCTCGACCAGGTGGTGGCGCTGTCGCGCGCCGGCGCCAGGGACGGGCTGGTGCAGCCGAAGTACCTGCTCAAGCGCATTCCCGCGCAGGTACGCGAGATCGCCGCGCCGGCCGGTGCCGACAGTCCCTTCGCGCTGCCGCTGCAGCAGTTCCCCGCGGCGGTGCCGGAGGCCGAGCGGCCGCGTCTGCGCGCGGCGATGATCGCGGCGATCGACCAGCAGGTGCGCCCGGCCTATCGCAAGCTCGCCGACTTCGTCGCCGACGAATACGCGCCGCAGGGCCGTGCACGCGAAGGCCTGTGGTCGCTGCCCGATGGTGCGCGCCGCTACCGCTTCGCGATCCACACCCAGACCACCACCGATCAGTCGCCCGAGCAGATCCACCAGACCGGCCTGGCCGAGGTCGCGCGCATCGAGGGCGAGATGGGCGTGATCGCCAAGCAGCTCGGCTATGCCGATCTGGCTGCGCTACGCAAGGCGGTGGCCCATGATCGCAAGTTCTTCGCCACCTCGCCCGAGCAGATCCTGCAGCGCTACCGCGACGACATCGCGCAGATGCAGCCGAGGCTACCGACGCTGTTCGGTACGCTGCCGAAGACGCCGCTGGAGGTCCGCGCGATGCCCGCGTTCCGCGCCACCGCGCCCGGTGCCGAGTACTGGCAGAGCGATGCGCAGGGCAGCAAGCCCGGGCTGGTGATGGTCAACACCAGCGACTACGCGCACCGCACCCTGGTCAACATCGAGGCCACCGCGTATCACGAGGGCGTGCCCGGTCATCACCTGCAGATCTCGCTGGCGCAGACCCTGCCGCTGCCGCCGTTCCGCCAGCAATCCAGCTACAACGCCTACGTGGAAGGCTGGGCGCTGTACGCCGAGCGGCTGGGCAAGGAAGTAGGCTTCTACCGCGATCCGTACAGCGACTATGGCCGCCTGGCCGGCGAGCTGCTGCGCGCCAACCGGCTGGTGCTGGACACCGGCGTCCACTACAAGCGCTGGACGCGGCAGCAGATGATCGACTTCTTCCACGCGCATCCGTCCGACGACGAGCCCAGCATCCAGGCCGAGACTGATCGCTACATCGTCTGGCCGGGCCAGGCACTGGGCTACAAGCTCGGCGAACTGGACATCCTGGCGCTGCGCGAGAAGGCCAGGCGCGCGCTGGGCGAGCGCTTCGACATCCGCGCCTTCCACGATGCCATCCTCGGCGGCGGCGCGATGCCGCTGGACCTGCTGGACGCGCGCATCGATGCCTGGATCGCCCAGGTCCAGGCCGGCACCCCCGCCACTTCGGAGACTTCGCGATGACCTCCCGTTCCCGACTGCGCACCGCGCTGGCCCTGGCCATCGCGTGCACCCTGGCCTGGCAGGGCGCTGCCGCCGCCGCGCCCGCAAAGATCGCAGCGCCGGCGGCCGCTGCCCCCGCCGGCGATGCCGGCGCGCGCTTCAAGGCGCTGTACCAGCGCGAGTGGAAATGGCGCCAGGAGCAATTCGCCGGCGCCGACGACGAGGACGCGCAAGGGCAGGCGGCCGATCACCTGCCCAAGGTCGATCCGGCCACCCAGGCGCAGCGCACCGCCTACTGGCAGCAGACGCTGCATGATCTGGATGCGATCGACCCGGCGCAGTTGTCGGCGCAGGACCAGGTGAACTACCAGGTCTATCGCCAGCAACTGCAGGTGCTGCTCGACCAGCAGCGGTTCCGCGCCTGGGAAATGCCGTTCAACAGCGACTCCGCGTTCTGGAGCGACCTGGGATTCACTGCGCGCGCCACCCTGCGCAACCGCGAGGACTACCAGCGCTATCTCGGACAGCTCGCCGACATCCCGCGCTACTTCGACGAGCAGATCGCCAACATGCGCGCCGGCCTGGCGCGCGGTTTCGCCCAGCCCAAAGTGACCCTGCAGGGCCGCGACCAGTCGATCGCCGAGGTCGCGCAGGCGCCTGGCGAGACCAATCTGTTCTACACCCCGTTCAAGCAGATGCCGGCGACGATCCCGGCGCCATTGCAGGCGCAGTTGCGCGCGCAGGCGCGCACGGCGGTCGCCCAGCAGGTGGTGCCGGCCTACGCCAAGCTGCTGCGTTTCATGCGCGAGGAATACCTGCCCAAGGCACGCCCGGCGCTGGCCGCCGAATCGCTGCCCGACGGCGTGGCGTACTACCGCGCGCAGATCCGCGAATACACCACGCTCGACCTCAGCCCCGAGCAGATCCACGCGGTGGGGCTGAAGGAAGTGGCGCGGCTGCGCAAGGAGATGGACCAGGCGATCGTCGACAGCGGCTTCAAGACCCCGTCGGGGCAGCAGACCTTCCCGGCGTTCCTGCACTACCTGCGCACCGATCCCAGGTTCTACGCCAAGACCCCGGAAGAACTGCTCAAGGACGCGGCGTGGATCGCCAAGCGCGTGGACGGCAAGATCGGCGACTACATCGGCCGGCTGCCGCGGCAACGCTTCGCGATCGAGCCGGTGCCGGCGGACCTGGCGCCGTTCTACACCGGCGGGCGCGGTGGCCCCGGCATCTACCTGGTCAACACCTACGACCTGCCGTCGCGTCCGCTGTATAACCTCGCTGCGCTGACCTTGCACGAGTCCTCACCGGGCCATGCGCTGCAGATGCCGTTGGCGGCCGAGCAGGACAACCTGCCGGATTTCCGCCGCTACACCTTCATTTCCGCGTATGGCGAGGGCTGGGCGGTGTACTCGGAATACCTGGGGCAGGAGATGGGGATGTACGACACCCCGTACGACCGCTTCGGCTACCTGACCTACCAGATGTGGCGTGCGTGCCGGCTGGTGATCGACACCGGCATCCACCACGACGGCTGGACGCGGGAGCAGGCGCAGGCGTTCCTGCGCGACAACACCGCGCTCAGCGAGCACGAGGTGACCACCGAGGTCGACCGCTACATCGCCTGGCCCGGCCAGGCGCTGTCCTACTACCTGGGTGAGTTGAAGATCCTGGAGCTGCGGCGCAAGGCGGAGCAGGCGCTGGGCGAGAAGTTCGACATCCGCGCGTTCCACGACGCGGTGCTGGAGACGGGCTCGGTGCCGCTGCCGGTGCTGGAGCAGCGCATCGACCGGTTCATTGCCGAGGGTGGAAAGTCGCCTTGGTCGAAGGAGGCGGCGAAGCAATAAGCCCCTCTCCCCCCGGGAGAGGGGTTGGGGTGAGGGTCGGGCGCGAAGCGCGTGCGGTGTTTCAGCTGCAGGAGGCTTCGCCCGGACCCTCATCCGCCCCTTCGGGGCACCTTATCCCGAGGGGAGAAGGGAAGTAAAAGCCCCTCTCCCTCCGGGAGAGGGGTTGGGGTGAGGGTCGGGACGTGACGCGCGTGCGGTGTTTCAGCTGCATGAGGCTTCGCCCGGACCCTCATCCGCCCCTTCGGGGCACCTTATCCCGAGGGGAGAAGGGAAGTAAAAGCCCCTCTCCCTCCGGGAGAGGGGTTGGGGTGAGGGTAGGGAACGCCGCAGATCATCGAATCGCCAGTGACACCAATCCAGCGGGAGACGCCATGGCCGCACAAGGCAAGTTCCACAAGCGCTTGAGCCTCACCGATCTGACCTTCATCGGGTTGGGCTCGATCTTCGGGTCCGGTTGGCTGTTCTCGGCCAGCCACGTCTCGGCGATCGCCGGGCCGGCCGGCATCGTCTCGTGGATCGCCGGCGGCGTGGCGGTGCTGCTGCTGGGCCTGGTGTACTGCGAACTCGGTGCGGCGCTGCCGCGCGCCGGCGGCGTGGTGCGCTACCCGGAGTACTCGCACGGCGTGCTGCTGGGCTGGCTGATGGGCTTCATCACCCTGATCGCCTTCTCCAGCCTGATCGCGATCGAAGTGGAAGCGGCGCGGCAATACGCCGCGGCGTGGTTCCCTTGGCTCAACCAGGCAGGCAGTACCCATCCCAGCGTCGCCGGCTGGCTGCTGCAACTGGCGCTGCTGGTCGCGTTCTTCCTGCTCAACTACTACAGCGTCAAGACCTTCGCCACCGCCAACAACATCGTCAGCGTGTTCAAGTTCCTGGTGCCGGTGCTGGTGATCGTGCTGCTGATGGCGCACTTCGATGCGCGCAACCTGCACGTGCAGGGCTTCGCGCCGTTCGGCGCGGCCGGAGTGGAAGCGGCGATCTCCGCCGGCGGCATCATCTTCGCCTACCTCGGGCTCACGCCGATCGTGTCGGTGGCCAGCGAGGTGCGCGATCCGCAGCGCAATATCCCGATCGCGCTGATCCTGTCGGTGGCGCTGTCCACGGTGATCTACGTGCTGCTGCAGCTCGCCTTCCTCGGTGGGGTGCCGGCGCAACATCTGGTCAACGGCTGGGGCGGCATCGACAAGGCGTTCTCGCTGCCGTACCACGATATCGCCCTGGCGCTGGGCATGGGCTGGCTGGCGGCGCTGGTGATCTGCGACGCGATGATCTCGCCCAGCGGCACCGGCAACATCTACATGAACGCCACGCCGCGGGTGGTCTACGGCTGGGCGCGCAGCGGCGGATTCCTGCCGGTGCTGACCAAGGTGGACGCCGCCTCCGGCATCCCGCGCCCGGCGCTGTGGCTGAGCCTGGGCCTGTCGGTGTTCTGGACCCTGCCGTTCCCCTCGTGGGAGGCGCTGATCAACGTGGTGTCGGCGGCGCTGGTGCTGAGCTATGCGGTGGCGCCGGTGACCGTGGCCGCGTTGCGGCGCAGCGCGCCGGAACTGCCGCGGCCGTTCCGGCTGCGCGGCATGGCGCTGCTCGGGCCGCTGTCGTTCATCGTCGCAGGCCTGATCGTGTACTGGTCGACCTGGAACACGCTGTCGTGGCTGCTTGGCCTGCAGATCGCCATGTTCGCGCTGTACGTGCTGTACCGCCTGCCCAACGCGGCCGGCCGTGCGCGGCTGTGGCGGCAGGTGCGCGGTGTGCTGTGGCTGATCGTGTTCTTCGCGCTGGTGTTGGTGGTGTCGCGCCTGGGCACCTTCGGCGGCAGCGGCTGGATCGCCCATCCCTGGGACACGCTGTGCGTGGCCGCGATCGCCTTGGGTTGCTACCACTGGGGTGCGCGCAGCGGCCTGCGTCCGGAGGAACTGGCGTTGGAAGAGGATGACGGGGAGTAGCCGTTGCGTGTGTGGAGAGGCGTAGGACGGTTCTTGTCCCTTTTTGTGGGATTGGCTGCGGCAGACGTCAACGGGAAAGCCCGTCGCGGCTAAAGCCGCTCTACGGGAAACAGCGCGTCATGAGATTTTTGGAAACCGAATGAACAAGTTCGTCGTATCGATCGTCATGGCACTGGCCTGCTGCGCCGGCGCCGCCCAGGCCGCGCCCAGCGTCGCCGACTACCAGCGCTCGCTGGGCCTGCGCGAGGCCTGGATCGGCCTGACCGAGAGCGTGACCTGGCCGGCGCAGTGGCGCGACGACGGCGCGTTCTACTACCGCAAGACCGTGCCGGGCGGCTTCGCCTTCGTGGTCGAGGACGTGGCCAGCCAGCGCAAGCAGCCGGCGTTCGACCAGCAGCAGTTGGCGCGCGCGTTGAGTGCGGCGACCGGCACCA
>NZ_AQOI01000384.1:0-2165 GCF_000364665.1 Xanthomonas sp. SHU 199 | reverse complement strand
GCCTGCCGTTCGCGCGCTTCGCCTACGTCGCCGAGGGCGGCCAGCCGCAGGCGGCGATCGCCTTCGAGCTCGATGAGACGCCGTGGCGCTGCACGCTCACCACTTACGTCTGCGCGCGTGCCGACAGCGGCCCGCAGCCGCGGCCGCGCGGCTTCGGCGTGGTGCGCGATCTCAGCGTGCCGGCCGACGCCACCCCGCGGCGCTCGCCGGACGGGCGCTGGGACGCCTATGTCGACGGCAATGCGGTGATGCTGCGTGCGGTGGCGGACGGCCACACGCTGCGCCTGGCCGACGATGGCCGCAGCGACGATTTCTACGATCCGGAAACGATTGCCTGGTCGCCGGATTCGCAGCGGCTGGCGCTGTACCGGGTGAAGCCCGGCTTTCCCCGCCGCGTCACCCGGGTGGAGGCGGCGCCGCCCGGCGGCGGCCAGCCGATCGTGCGCACGCAGCTGTATCCCAAGCCCGGCGATGCGGTGGACATCGAGCGGCCTGTGTTGTTCGACCTCGGCGCGCTGGCGCGCGGCGGTGCGCCCAAGCGCCTGGTTATCGACGATGCCTTGTTCGCCAACCCGTATCAGCTCTCGCCGATCCAGTGGCGACGCGACAGCGCCAGCTTCGTGTTCGATTACGTGCAACGCGGCTTCCAGCGCATGCGCGCGATCGCGGTGGACGCAGCCACGGGCAAGGCGCATGTGGCGGTGGGCGAGGATGCCAAGACCTTCGTGTACGCCGACCGCAGCTACCACCACGATGTCGACGGCCTGGGCCAGGAAATCCTGTGGATCTCCGAGCGCGATGGTTGGCGCCACCTGTACCTGTTCGACGGTGCCAGCGGCCGGATCAAGACGCAGATCACCAAGGGCGAGTGGATCGTGCGCGACGTGCTGCGCGTGGACGATGCGCAGCGGCGCATCTGGTTCACCGCCAGCGGTATGGATGCGGGCAAGGATCCGTACTACCGGCAACTGTTCGCGGTGGATTTCGACGGCGGCCACCTGACCCGGCTGACCCAGGCCGATGCCGACCACGACGTGGCCATCGCCGACGATGGGCGCCATTACGTGGACGTGTATTCGCGTCCGGACATGGCGCCGGTGATGGAGCTGCATGCCATCGACGGGCGCCTGCTGCAGGTGGTGGAGCGCGGCGACATCCGCAAGCTGCGGGCCGCCGGCTGGCGCGCGCCACAGACGTTCGTGGCCAAGGGCCGCGACGGCAAGACCGACATCTGGGGCATGGTGGTGCGGCCGCGCGACTACGACCCGCACAAGAAGTACCCGGTGATCGAGAACATCTACGCCGGCCCGCACGATTCCTTCGTGCCCAAGACCTTCTGGCCGTTCGGCTATCACTCCGGCGGCGACAAGCAGATCGGCATGCAAGCGCAGGCGGACCTGGGCTTCATCGTGGTGATGATCGACGGCATGGGCACCGCCAACCGCTCCAAGGCCTTCCACGACGTGGCCTGGAAGAACCTCGGCGATTCCGGCTTCCCCGACCGCATCGCCTGGCACAAGGCGCTGGCCGCACAGGATCCGTCCTACGACATCGGCCGCGTCGGCATCTACGGCGCGTCGGCCGGCGGGCAGAGCACGCTGGGCGCGCTGGAGCGGCATCCGGACTTCTACAAGGTGGGCGTGGCCTATGCCGGGTGCTACGACAACCGCATGGACAAGATCAGCTGGAACGAGCAGTGGATGGGCTGGCCGGTGGACGCCAGCTATGTACGCGCCTCCGGCGTGGACAATGCGGCCAAGCTGCGTGGCGACCTGCTGCTGATCGTCGGCGAGCAGGACAGCAATGTCGACCCGGCCTCGACCGCGCAGGTGGTGGACGCGCTGATCAAGGCTAACAAGGACTTCGACCTGCTGGTCGTGCCCGGCGGCGAACACACCGTCGGCCGCTCCACCGGCCCCATCGATTACGTGCAACGGCGCCAGTACGACTTCTTCGTGCGGCATCTGTTGGGGGAGCCGACGCCGGCGTGGAATCAGTTGTAGGTGGGGTGGGGATTTGGGATTTGGGATTTGGGATTCGTAAAGGCGCGGTGGTTCTTGTTCCCGCAGGACTCGGTTTTTCCCCTTCTCCCCTCGGGAGAAGGTGCCCCGCAGGGGCGGATGAGGGTGCGGGGGATGCACCAGGCTCTGGGGCATCGCGCGGCT
>NZ_AQOI01000383.1:0-8374 GCF_000364665.1 Xanthomonas sp. SHU 199 | reverse complement strand
CCGACGGGAGAGGGGCTTTGGCTTTTCCCTTCTCCCCTCGGGAGAAGGTGCCCCGCAAGGGGCGGATGAGGGTGCGGGCGATGCACCAAGTTTTGGGGTATCGCGCGGCTCCGTACCCTCACCCCAACCCCTCTACCGAGGGGAGAGGGGCTTCAGATCATCGCGCCGACGCGCCCGCTCTTGCCAATCCCCAATTCCAATTCCCCCACTCAAGCCCTCGCCAACTCCGCCGATAACCCGGCAAGTCTCCCCGCGCCCCAGGCCCGTTATGACCGCCATCGCCCCCAGTTCCTCGATCGCGCTGTCCGGCATGCGCGCCGCGACGTCCGGCTTGCAGGTGCGCGCCAACAACATCGCCAATCTCGCCACCGAGGGCTTCCAGCGTTCGGTACCGGTCAATCAGGCCACCGCCGGCGGTGGCGTGGTCGGGCAGGTGCAGCAGGCCGGTGGGCCGGGCAGCGATCTGGTCGACGACATGGTCGGTACGCTGACCGAGCGCACCGCGTTCCAGGCCAATGCGCGCGTGCTGCGCGCGGCCGACGACAGCATCGGCAGCCTGCTCGACGTGCTCGCGTAAGCCGTCGCCGACGCGTTGCGTTCCCGCAACGCAACATCGCCGCGATCACGCGGCTATGCGATTTTCCGCACCGATCCTCGGCACAGCGCACAAGACGCTGCGGCGCGCGCAGCGCAGGATGCGACGATCGCATTGCATCGGGGACGGTAGATGGATCGGAGAGATTTCCTGCGTCAGGGCCTGGCCGTCGGCGCGGTTGCTGGCGTGGAAGCGCTGGCCGGGCGTGCCGCCGCGGCACCCACAGCGACCAGCGCCGCGCGTGCGCCTGCACCGCCGCAACTGCAGCCGCTGGCGGCCGACGCGCTGGCCGGGCACACCCTGCAATGCCGTTTCGTCGAAGCGGGCGCGACCTGGGAGGTCTACGAAGACCTGCGCCAGCCCGACGGCGATCTGACCCTGCGCGGGCCGGGCGGGGCGCTGGTGCTGGGCAAGCGCACCGAAGCGGTGTTCCCTGCCGCGCAGGCGCCGTATTTCGGCATGGCCCTGGCCGAGGTGGCGATGGCCGATGCCGACCTGCTCGCCGACCGCCTGCTGCGCGATGGCGACCCGCGCGCCGACGAGGTGCGCGACGTGGCGCCGCCGCCGGCCTCGCAACTGGATCCCAAGGACTACAACGGGCGCCTGCCGTGGACCACCTTCGTCGGTACCCGCGAGTGCGCCGACACCATGCCGGTGTACCCGGACGGGCGCACCCGCTGTTATCGCGCCATCCAGGCGTTCCCGGAACTGGGCAAGGACGAGTTGGTGCGGCGCCGCAGCGAAGGCCTGCTCGGCGGCTGGATGCCGGCGGTGCGCAAGGTGGTGCCGGCCGGTGAGGGCCGCTACTACGACATCCTGCTGTTCGCCGACGTGCTGGCCGAGGACCGCTTCGTGGTGCAGACCTGGCACCGCAGCGCGCTGGTCGAGCATGGCAAGGTCAGCAAGGTCGTGTACGGCTACAGCTATCCCGACTACCCGCCGCGGCGCGGCCCGCGCAGCGCCGAGGATTTCTACCGCGGCCTGCTCGCCTTCGCCGGCTACTGGCAGGCGCAGCTCGCCGACACCGTGCAGGCGCAGACTCCGGATGCGAGCTGGCGCGACATGGCGCGCTTCGCCTTCGCCCGCGAACTGGTGGTGCGTCCGGGCGGCACCTATCCCAAGTACGGTGCGGTGGACCGCGACTATTACGGCAACGAGTACGACGGCTTCCAGGACACCTTCACCAGTTCGCTGTACGCCAACCTGGAGTGGGGCCGCTTCGCCCAGGCCGCGGCGGTGCTGGACGGGTATTTCAGCGATTTCGTGCAGGCCGACGGCATGGTCAACATGCGTGGCCCGGAGACCGGCCAGTTCGGGCTGACCCTGTCGCTGCTGGCGCGCTACCTGCGCTACACCGGCGATGCCGCGCTGCTGCGCAAGCACCGCGACAAGATCGCCGCCACCGCGCAGGTGCTGGTCGAACTGCACGACGCCAGCCTGCGCCTGCCGGCATCGGCACCGGGGCATGGCCTGCTCCACGGCTGGAACGAATCCGATGCCTGCCTGTTCCCCGATCCGCAGGTGTGGTGGAAGCCGTACTACGCCAACAGCGCGCTGACGGTGCGTGGCTGGCAGGACCTGGCCGCGGTGTGGCCCGGCATCGCCGGGCCCGGCGGGCAGGCCGCCGCGGCGCAATGGCAGCGCCGTGCGCAGCAACTGTCCACGCAATTGCTGCGCACGCTGCGTGGCAACATCCGTCGCGATCTGCAGCCCCCGTACATTGGCCCGCTGCCAGGGGTGAAACTGACGTTCCGCCAGTCGCTGCAGCAGGAACATCCCAGCGAGCAGGGCTGGCCACACCGCGCCTATGCCGAACTGCTGCAGGCCGACGTGCTGCCTGACGACCTGGCGCACCTGGTGATCGACTGCGTGCGCGGCCACGGCGGCACCAGCCTCGGTGTGGTCGGCAACATCACCGCGCCGACCCCGGAGGCGCGCGACCTGCTTGGTTTCATCTCCTACGGCTACGCGCAGCAGTTGCTGCGCCTGGACCGGATCGAGGAATACCTGCTGTTCCTGTACGCGCATCGCTTCCACGTGCATACCCGAGGCAGCTGGACGGCGGGCGAGGTCACCGGCATCACCGGCGGCATGCCGCTGTTCTGCATCCCCGCGCAGTTGACCATTCCGCTGCTGCTGCGCTGGATGCTGGTGTTCGAGGACAGCGCCGGCGAGGAACTGTTCCTGGCGCGGGCGGTGCCGCGCGACTGGCTGGGCAGTGGCGAGACGATCGCGATCGACGCCGCGCCGACGCGCTGGGGCAGGGTGTTGCTGGCGCTGCGCGGGAATCCGACGCGCAAGCGCATCGACGGCCGCGTGACGCTGCCGGCGCAGCGGCCGGCACGCACCTGGCTGACCCTGCGCGTGCCGGCCGGCACCCGCCTGCAGGAGGTGCAACTGGACGGGCAGCCGGCGGCGCTGTCCGGGCCGCGCAACGAGCGCGTACTGGTGCCGGCCGGCAGCGCGGCGACGGTGGCGATTTCGGCCGTCTACGGCTGAGTGGCGAAAAAGTCGGAAACGTCCCGCCGGTCCGCGGGGCAGTGCGGTATTCCGCACGTTTTCCCGATAAATACGACAAGACGCCGCGCGCGTCCTACGCGCACATTGTGACCGTGCAGTGAATGTCCAGGGGGAGATTCGTTGCACGTCACCGGGGACGCAGCGCATGGGTCGTGCGCGTCGCCGTGCAGGCGGCGTCGGGATCGTCCCATCCGATGGCGCATGCGTGGACACGTCCGTTTTCGTATCCGCCACACGCGCTGGCGACGGGGCGGCCGCCTGGGGAAGGGCGGCGTTCCGGCGAACGCCAGGCTGCCGCTCAGGAGATTTCCGATGCCGTCTTTGCTCGAACGCGTTGCGCCGCTGCTCCCGTGTTCCTGGTGCGCCGCGCCGCAGCCCGGTCCGCTGGCCGCGGCCATCTGCACCGCCCTGGCCCTGCTCGCGCCGGCAGCGCAGGCGCAGGATGCGCAGACCCAGGACACCCAGGCGACCACGCTGGAACGCGTCAGCGTCACCGGCAGCCATCTGCGCCGGGTGGATGCGGAAACCGCCAGCCCGGTCATCACCATCGACCGCCAGCGCATCGAGGACAGCGGCCAGGACACCCTCGGCCAGTTGCTGCAGCAACTGCCGGCGATGGCCGGCAACATGCCCAACGTCGCGCTCAACTCCGGCTTCAGCCACGGTCGCGCGCTGGTGTCGCTGCGCAACCTCGGCCCCGAGCGCACCCTGGTGCTGGTCAACGGCCATCGCATGGCCGGGCCGGCCAGCAGCGTCGCCGCTGCGCCCGGCGTGGACGTCAACGCGATTCCGGCGGCCATGGTCGAGCGCATCGAGGTGCTCACCGACGGCGCCTCGTCGGTGTACGGCTCCGACGCCATCGCCGGCGTGGTCAACATCATCCTCAAGGACAAGTACGATGGCTTCGCCGCCACCGCCGACTACGGCCTGAGCACCCACGGCGACGGCAACCGGCGCTCGCTCGGCCTAGAGTGGGGCAAGACCTGGGACCGCGGCGGGCTGATCCTGGGCGTGAGCCGCAGCTCGATGAACGCGCTGTACGACAGCGATCGCGACTACGCGCGCACCGCGCAGAACTATCTCAACGGCCAGGTGGTGGAGCGCCGCGGCAACGGCACCCGCGCCTTCCTGCGCAATGGCAGCGTGCTGACGCCCAATGCCGACCTGGCGCCGGGCCAGGTCACCGCGAGCGACTTCCATACCTACAGCCAGGCGGTGGAAGGCTACAACTCCTACACCGGGCAGTACCTGATCACCCCGGTGCAGCGCACCAACGCCTCTGCGCACGCCACGTTCGATTTCACCCCGAACGTGCAGGGCTACCTGGACATGTTCTGGACCCGCAGCGAGACCACCTCGCAGCTCACCGCCTACGGCCTGGAACTGCCCAACGCCGCGAAGAACTACTACAACCCCTTCGGCGCTCAGCTCAGCCGCTACCTGCTGCGTTCGGTGCCGGCCAACACCCGCGTCTACACCTCGACGATGTACCAGACCAATATCGTCGCCGGCTTGCGCGGCAAGTTCGGCGACAGCAGTTGGCAGTGGGATGCGGCGGCCGGCTACGCGCACTACAAGGACACCCTGGTGCGCAACGGCTTCTCCATCACCTCGGCGCTCAACAACGCGGTGGGTGCCTCGTTCCGCGACACCGACGGCACCATCAAGTGCGGTACGCCCGGCAACGTCATCGCCGGCTGTACCCCGATCAACGTGTTCAACCCGGACGATCCGGCCACCATCGCCGGCATCAAGGCCACCCAGAGCGCGGTCGACCTGATCGACGAGAGCACGATGAAGTTCGCCGAGGCCAGCGTCAACGGCGACCTGTTCGCGATGCCGGCCGGAGCGGTGCAGGCCGCGTTCGGCCTGTCGTTCCGCAAGAACGGCTTCTCGCAGGGCACCAGCAACCCGGTGGCGGCGGCCGATGCGGACGGCAACTGCGACTACAACGACGGTTGCATCATGAACCAGGGCCACGACGAGACCATCAAGGAGGCGTATGCCGAAGTGCTGGTACCGCTGCTCAAGGGCGTGACCGGCGCGCAGGCGCTCAACCTCAACCTGGGCACGCGCTACTCGCGCTACGACTACTGGGGCAGCACCACCAACAGCAAGGTGGCGCTGGAATGGCGGCCGATCGACAACCTGCTGATCCGCGCCACCGGCTCGCAGGTGTTCCGCGCGCCGGCGCTGGGCGATCTGTACGGCTCCCCGTTCAACGGCGTGGTCGACGACGCCGGCACCTATACCGATCCGTGCAACGGCTACACCGGCGGCGGCAATCCCGCGGCCTGCGCCAACGTGCCGACCAACGGCAGCTTCGTCAACAGCTCGTCCTTCACCGTGCTCACCACCGGCTCGGCCAACGCCGGCTTTGCGATCAAGCCCGAGCAGGGCCGCTCCTACAACATCGGCGCGGTGTACGACCCGGGCTGGGCCGAGGGTCTGTCGCTGAACCTGGACAGCTGGCGCGTCACCCTGGACGACATGATCAACGGCACCGGCCTGGATCAGGTGCTGCAGAACTGCTACGACGGCCAGAGCGCCTATTGCCCGCTGATCAAGCGCGGTCCCACCGGGCAACTGGTCAGCGTCACCGTGCCGTTCGCGATCAACAGCGGCAAGGTCGACATCCGCGGCGACGACGTCGGCATCAAGTACGCCTTGCCGGAGACGGCGTGGGGTCGCTTCCGTGCGGACGTCGATGCCACCTACCTGTCCAGCTACAAATTCAGCGGCGATCCGCACAACTATGTGGGCGAACAATCCAGCTACGGCAACATGCCGCGCTGGCGCGCCAACTTCACCCTCGACTGGGACAACGGCCCCTGGCACGCGAGCTGGAACACGCGGCTGATCGGGCGCACCAGCGTCGGCAGCGCCTACGAGGACTTCTGCGTCAACACCGCCGCCGACGGCAGTTGCGTGTACTTCCCGGTCGGCACGGTGACCTATCACGACGCCAGCGTGAGCCGGAAGTTCGAGAGCCTGCATACCACCCTGGCGCTGGGCGTGAACAACCTCGGCAATCGCACGCCGCCGCGCTACTACGGTTATGCCAGCGCCGCCAACACCGATGCGTTCACCTACGACACGCTGGGGCGTTACTTCTGGGCGCGGATCAGGACCGAGTTTTGAGTCGCACGTCTGCACCCGGTGGCGCCGCATCGCGCGTGCGGCGCGGCGCCGTCGCTCTCCTGGTTGGGCTGTCGTTCGCTGCGACTGCGGTGGCGGCGTCAGCCGCCGTCGGCGACCTCGACCGCGACGGCGAAGGCCTGCAGCCCAGCAATGCCGCGATCGGCATGCCGCACTTCAAGGGTGATGCGCATCCCTTGCCGGATAGCGGCGTGGCGTTCGCGCCGGGGCAGGGGCAGGGCCAGTTGCAGCGGGTGTTCGCCGCCGACCTGGCGGCGGGTGCCGGTCGCGCGCCCGGCCGCGATTTCTGGATCGACCGTCTGCTGGCGCGGCAGGGCACCGGCGGCGGTTTCGGCGACAGCAACAACTGGCTGTTCACCCGCGGCCGCGCCTCCTACCTGTACACGCACAAGCCGGAGGAGCCTGGCTTCGTCGGCGACGTGGCCTACGTGCACAAGACCGGCCACGACGCGCTGTTCCGCCTGCAACTGGAGCGCGACGGCGTGCCGATCGCGCTGGTCGAGGACAGCGCGCAGCGGCGGCAGACGCCGAGCTATTTCAGCAGCGCGTATGCCGGAGGCGGCGTGCGCCTGCAACTGGTCAAGTTCATCAGCGAACAGAACGTGGCGGTGGCCGAGCTCACCGTGTCCAGCACCGACGGCGCGGCGCATGCACTGACCGTGCGTGCGGTCTCGCCGATGGCCACGCATCCCGACAGCGCCGAGTTGACCGGCGCCTTCGTCACCCATAACGCCATCACCACGCTGTTCCCGCGGCTCTCCGGCGACGGCTTCGCGGTCGATGGTGCAAGCATCGCGCGGCCACTGGTGGTGCCGGCGCACGGCGCCGCGCCGACGCTGAAGGTGCAACTGGGGCTGACCGCGCGCGAGCTGCCTGCCTCGCTGCAGGAATACCGGCGCATCGCCGCGCAGTCGCCGCAGCAGGCGTATCGCGACCACGTCGTCGCCTACAACCTCTGGTGGGCCGACAACCTGCCGTACCTGGACACGCCCGAGGACAATCTCGACAAGACCCTGTTCTACCGCTGGTGGCTGCTGCGCTTCAATTTCCTGGACGCGGCGGTGCCCGGCAACGACTACCAGTTCCCGGTGGCGATCGAAGGCGTGCTCGGCTACGACAACGCCATCGTGCTCACCACCGGCATGTTCATCGACGACCTCAAGTACCTGCGCGATCCGCTCTACGCCTACGGCTCCTGGTTCGGCGCCGGCGAGACCGCCGGCGGCGGCAAGTACGTGGACAATCCCGGCGCGCCGGAGAACTGGTCCAATTCCTACGCGCAGTACCTCAGCGCTGCCGCCTGGCGCGCCTACCAGGTGCACGGCGGTCCGCCGGCGATCGCCGGGCAACTGGCGCGTTACGCCAGCGACGACGTGGACGCGCTGCTGCGCGCCTACGACCGCAACGGCAACGGCCTGATCGAATACGACTGGGCGGCGATGACCGGCAACGACGCCGACGCGGTGTCCTTCGACTGGGCCAAGCGGCATGGCGCGCCGCGCATGGACCGCAGCGAGAGCGCGTACGTGTACGCCAATGCGCTGGCCGCCGCGCAGGCCGCGCAGTTGGCCGGCGATGCCACCACCGCCACGCGCATGCAGGCGCTGGCGGCGAAGATCCGCCGCGCCGTGCTGGACGTGCTGTGGCAGGACCACAGTGCACAGGCCGACGGCATGGGCCTGCACGGCGACCTGCTCAAGCAGCGCCAGGCCGATGGGCCGCGCCTGCCGGTGGACTGGAAGGAAACCAACAACTACTACCCCTTCAGTGTCGGCCTGATGCCCAGGCACGGCGATGCCGACGACGACCCCAAGTACGTGCGCGCGCTGCGTCTGTTCGCCGATGCGCGGCAGTTCCCGCTGTTTCCGTTCTACACCGCCAACCAGGCCGACGCGCAGGCGCGCGGCGCCGACGGCAGCAACAATTTCTCGGTGATCAATTCCACCGTGGCGTTCCGCCTGCTCGGCAGCGTGTTGCGCGATTACCCGAGCCCGTACCTCGATGCGTCCAGCTACCGCAAGCTGCTGTACTGGAACGCGTGGGCGCACTACATCGACGGCGACAACCGCTACCCGGACCAGAACGAATTCTGGGCGCAGG
>NZ_AQOI01000382.1:0-12465 GCF_000364665.1 Xanthomonas sp. SHU 199 | reverse complement strand
CCCGCCGATGGCGGCCGCATCGGCTACCGTTCGTGGATCCACCACACCCAGCTCGGCGCCACCAACTTCACTGTGATCGAGGATGCGATGGGCCTGCGCCCGCGCAGCGATGCCCTGATCGAGCTGTATCCCATCGACATCGGTTGGGACCATTTCGCCGCCGACCGCCTGCGCTACCGCGACCGCGACCTGAGCATCGTCTGGGACCGCGACGGGCGCCGCTACGGCGGGGCCGCGCCAAAGGGCTATTCGCTGTACCTGGACGGGCATTTGGCTTTCACCGTCGATCGTCTGGCGCACGTGCTGTACGACCCCACCAGCGGCCGCGTGCAGGCCTTGCCGGATGCGGTCAATGCCGGTGCCGCGCAGATGCAGGTGCTGGCCGCGCATCGGCTGGCATTGCAGGCGCCGCTGCAGGTGCGCTTTCCCGGCACTGCGCGAATCGGTGCGGTCCTCGCCGACGCGGGGCTCGACATCGCGTTGCCGCCCGGCGCGCGCAACCTGGCGCAGGGCGCGGCAGTCAGCGCCAGCTACGCGACCGACGGATTCCCGGCCACGGCGGCGGTCGACGGCAGCACCGCCAACGAACCGTTCTGGGGCACCGCCGGTTCGAGCAGTAGCAGCGACTGGCTGGAACTGGATCTGCAGCGCCCGCAGCCCCTGGACGATGTACGCGTGTACTTCTATCGCAGTTCCTCGCCTCCGGGTGAACAGCACGGCTTCCCGTCGGGCACGCGCGCCGGCTACGCGCCGCCATGGCTGTACGTGCTGCAGTACTTCGACGCCGGCGTGTGGAAGACCGTGCCGGGCCAGGTGCGCGATGCACCGATCGCGCAGGGCAACCGCAACCGCATCCGTTTCCCGCCGCTGCGCGCGCAGCGCTGGCGTCTGCAGGTGACGCATGCCGGCGCACTGCGCACCGGGATCAAGGAACTCCAGGCCTATGCCAGCGGCGCCGCCGTGCCGGTGGCGCACGGCAACCAGGCGCCGCAGGTCGAGGCCTGGCAGGAAGACGGCAGTGCGGCGGGCGGCGTGATGCGCCTGATCGGCCGGGTCGGCGACGATGCGTTGCCGAACGGCACGCTGACGCTGCAGTGGCGCACGCTGCAGGCGCCGCCCGGCGGTGCGGCGCTGTTCGAGCAGCCGCAGGCGGCCACCACGCAGGTGCGTTTCACCGCGCCCGGCGCCTACACCCTGCAGTTGCAGGCCGGCGATGGCGCGTTGCAGGGGCACGCCGAGGTCGCGGTGATCGCCACGCCGACGCCGGCCGGGCAGACCCTGCAGGTACAGGGCGAGGCTACGCCGAGCGCGCAGTTCACCGCCGGCCATCACCGCCTGCAGGCGCTCAACGATGGGCTGCTGCCGGCGCCGGACCAGGTGCCGGCCGCCGACCGCCGCTGGGGCAGTTGGGGACGCGCGCAGCCGGCCTCGGTGTGGGTGCAGTACGAGTGGCCGCAACCGCAACGGATGAACGCGGCGGCGCTGTATTTCTGGGACGACCAGCCGCAGGGCGGGGTGGCGTTGCCGCGCGCGTGGACGTTGCAATACCGCGACGGCACGCAGTGGCGCGACATCGCCGTGCGCGGCGGTTATCCGGTGCAGGGCGATGGCGCGCCAAGCCGGGTGACGTTCGCGCCGGTGGTTACCACGGCCTTGCGCGCGGTGCTGCAGACCGCGGCGCAGGGCGAGGGCCACTACGCGGTCGGTCTGGACGAATGGCAGGTGTTCGCCGAGCGCGCGGTGGCGACCGAAGCGGTGGACGTGCGCATCGCGCCCGGTCAGGCGCCGACGCTGCCGGCGCGCATCGCCGGCTACTTCGCCGACGGCAGTTGGGCCTGGCTGGGCGTGCGCTGGTCGCAGGTCGATGCGGCGGCGCTGGCCGGCGAGGGCCGCGTGCAGGTGCAGGGCCTGGCCGACGGCGGCGTGCCGGCGACGGCCAGCATCTGGGTCCGCGCGACCGCGCCGGGCCAGCTCACCACGGTGCAGGTGCCGCCGCCGCTGCATGTGCCTGCCGGGCAGACGCCGGTGCTGCCGGAACTGGTCTCCGTGCAGTACAACGACGGCTCGCGCGAGCGTGTGCCGGTGCAGTGGTCGCCGTTAGCGCCGGCCGCCTATGCCAAGCCCGGCCGCCTGAGCGTGGTCGGACAGGCGCAGGGCTGCGATGGCACCGGGACGCTGCCGGTGCGGCTGGAGCTGGTGATCGAGGCGGAGACGACGCCATGAACCGCCATCCCGTGCGCCGTGCCGTCGCCTGCCTGCTGGTGGCCTGCGCTGCCTGCATCGGCGTTGCCGCGGCCATCGCCGCGACACCGGCGGTGCCGTGGTCGCGGCAGGTACATGCGCCGGGCAATCCGATCCTGGCCGACGGCCGCGCCTACTCGGCAGATCCCGCGCCGCTGGTCGCCGACGGCAAGCTCTACATCATCGCCGGCCGCGACGAGGCGGCGCCGGAGGTCAACGACTTCGTGATCGACCGCTGGCAACTGCTGGTCACCGACGATGTCGGCCGCGGCGACTGGACCCACTACCCGACGTTGCTGCGCCCGCAGCAGGTATTCGCCTGGGCGGCGCCCGGCCACGCCTACGCTGCGCAGATCGTGCAGGGCCCGGATAAACGCTATTACCTGTATGCGCCGGTGCAGGAAGCACACTCGCGTAATGCCGATCCGTTCGCGATCGGCGTGGCGGTGGCCGACAGCCCGCTGGGGCCGTGGCGCGACGCGCATCCGCAGGGACCGATCCTGTCGCAGTCGCTGCCGGTGCCCAACGCGATCCAGAACATCGACCCGACCGTCCTGGTCGACGACGACGGCCGCGTGTATCTGTACTGGGGCACTTTCGGCAAGCTGTTCGGCATCGAACTTGAACGCGACATGGTCACGCCGAAGGGGCGGGCGGTGGCGGTGACCACGCTGGACGGCTACTTCGAAGCGCCGTGGCTGTTCAAGCGCAATGGCACCTACTACATGGCCTACGCCGACAACCATGCCGGGCCGGAGTCGGAGTGCACGCCCACGCTGTACCACGCGTGCATCGCCTACGTCAGCGCGCCGTCGCCGTTGGGGCCATGGACCTATCGCGGCGTGATTCTGCCGCCGGTGTCCTCGACCACCTCGCATCCGGGCATCGTGCAATTCAAGGGACAGTGGTATCTGGTCTACCACACCGCCGACGCCAAGGGCGGCGGGCATTTTCGCCGCAGCGTGGCGATCGACCGATTGCAGTGGGACGACACCCGGCAGCCGGCGCGGATCCTGCCGGTGGTGCCCACGCAGCGGCCGCAGCCGCCGTTGCCGCCGCAGCGCAACCTCGCTCGTTATGCGCAGGCCAGCGCGTCCAACGGCCCGGACATCCCGCACCAGTACTGGATCGCCGCGCTCAACGACGGCCGGGTCAAGCGCAATCCGTTGCCGCCGCAGCTATGGGGCAGTTGGACACCGCACAACCCGCCGCAGCAATGGCTGCAATACAGCTGGGCGCAACCGGTGACGCTGCAGGGCAGCCGCATCCTGTTCTGGGCCGATCATCCGCCGGGCGCGGACAGCGGCGTGGCGCCGCCGGCGCGCTGGCGGTTGGAGTACCGTCGCGACGGCCGCTGGTGGCCGCTGGCAGAGAGTGCGCGCGCACCCGTCGCCGGCCGCTGGCAGACGCTGCGCTTCGCGCCGGTGACCACGCGCTGCATGCGCGCGGTGCTGGACGCATCCGGCGGCGGCGAGCGCTACGCCGCACTGGCGGTGCAGGAGTGGGAGATGTTGGCGCCGCAGGCGCAGCGCTTGCCGCAGGCGACCGCGGCGGATGTGCAGCGCTGCGACATGCCTTGAGGCGAGGCGGGGGTGCCGATTGCGCCAACGTCGCCGACCTTTGCGTGCGTTCCAGTGGCGAGCCCACTGCAGACATCGGCCGCAGTTGCCGGTCGCATCATGTTCCTGTTGTGACGCTAGTTTGATTTCCGGAATGTGTGCGGAATTAGCCCGATTCCGTGGGGATAACCGTAAGGTGGATTGCGTTTCACTGCATTAGTCTGCAGACGGGCTAGCGATATGCGCGTGGCTGACTCCGCCTGTTGTCGGCGTTCTGCCGGCCGCATTCCTCTACCGGCACGCCATCGGGGTGATGGCGGATCATTCATCACGGCACGCTGTTGCAGCGCATTGCGCGTCGCTCGCCCAATCCATCCACTGTCATCGAACAAGAGGAGTGTGGAGCCGTGAAACTTGCTGCTTCTCGATTCGTGCGTCTGGTCTCCACGATGTGCCTGTCGGCTGTTCTGGCCTTGGCTGCGCAACATGCACACGCGGCGGCCGCGGCGGTCTGTACTGCCGGCCAATGGATCGCCAATCCCGGCGATACCGACATGCCGGCCGTTCGCTACGAAACGCAACACTTCGCGTTCCGCTGGAAGGACGGGCAAGCCGTGTCGCAGGACGACGTCGCCTCGGCAGCCAAGGAACTGGAACTGATCTGGTCTGCCTACATGGAGCGCGTCGGGTTTCCCGAGCCTTACTGCAACACGGCAACGAAGTACAAGGTCAGCGTCTACCTGGACCACAACTTCGGCCTGAATGGCGGTACTTCCGCCAGTGGCGGCATGGGCATGTGGATCAACCCGGATCAGTTGGGGTACCACTGGGGCCTGGCGCATGAATTGACCCATGGCTTGCAGGGCAGCACCGGCGGCTTGCGCGACTCGCCGTACGTCGGCTGGATCTGGGAATCGCATGCGAACTGGATGGCGCACCAGTATTTCCACGACGACGTGCAGTGCTCGGAGATGTTGGTGAACTACCCGCATCTCTATCTTGGCTCGACCCGCGACCGCTACTGCAACTGGCAGTTCATGGAGTACCTCAAGGATCGCTTCGGTTACACGATCATCAACGATCTGTGGGCCAAGGCGCCCAAGCCCGGCGATTCCCGCCAGGCCGATGCCGATCCGTTCTCGATCATTCGCGACAACATGGGGTGGAGCCAGTCGCAGCTCAACGACGTACTCGGCGACTGGGCCATGCACAACGTGCAGTGGGACTACACCGACCCGGACGGTCGCGACCATGGCGCCTTGATGCGCCAGCAATACGGCAGCAATACCGCGTTCGATCCGGAAAACCTGGCCGATGAGACCAATCGCGATCGCGCCCTGCGCCTGACCCAGCTGGATCCGGTGCAGGGCCAGACAGGCGTCTACCAAGTGCCGTTCGACTGGGCGCCGCAGCGTTGGGGCTACAACCTGGTCAGGCTGATTCCCGCGGCGGGTGCGACTGCGGTCGTGGTGAAGTTCCATGGCAATGTGCAGCAGAAGTCGGCGGTCGACACGTTGCCGGGCCTGGCCAACGATCCCGAGACCATCGGCACGCCAGACTCGGATTGGCGCTGGGGCCTGGTCGCAATCGATGCGAACGGCAAGCCGCGCTACAGCGCGCTGCAGCGAGGCGCGGATGCCGCGCTGTCGTTCCAGGTGCGCAGCGATGACAGCGACCTGTATCTGGTGGTGATGGGGACACCGAGCAAGATGCAGAAGATCAAGTGGGATCAGTCCTACTACTCGGTCTACCGCTACCCGTGGAGCGTCGCGCTGGAGAACGTCTATCCGTCGGGCCAGCAGCCCGGTGCGCCGGCGCCGACGCGCGTCGGCAGCCGCCATCCCAACGGCGGTGGCTGGGTCGCGCAGAACGCGTATGTCGCGTCCACCGCCTATGTCGGCCCATATGCGCGAGTGCTCGGGGGCAAGGTGCTGGGCGATGCGCGGATCGAGGACCATGCAACGATCCTGGGCGGGCAGGTGCAGGACGGCGCCGTGGTCGGCGGGTTGAGCCTGCTGCAGGACGGGTTGATGGTGAAGGATCGCGCCCAGTTGCATACGGTGTTCAAGCCGGCAGGGGCGTTCGGCGGGTTCACGCTGTCCGGTTCCGCGCAGTTGCGTGGCGACGTCGAACAACGCGGCGCGTCGGCCAGCAAGGGCGTGTTCTACGGCTATGTCGATGCGGACACGGTGACCAACCCCGATTATGGCGCCGACCTGACCGACGCGGTGCCGGAGGTCACGGCGAAGCCGCAATGATCGACCGGCAGTGACTACCAGGCGGTGTCGTGGCGGATGCACGGTGCATTCGCTGCGACACCGCCGCGGTGTCGCGATCCCGGCATGACGCGACGCGTCGTGCGGGTGGCGCATGAGCCGCAGCGCATTGGCGTGTCGGCCGCGTTCGCCCGCGCTGTCCGCAGGGCTTGGTCGCCAGCGCCAGGTCAGCACGGTGATTCGGCAGAAATCCGCATCTGCACGCATCAGTGGGGACAAGACGCGCTGTCACCCGGATGACACAGTGACCATGAATCCGCTGGTCGTTGCCCTGCGGCGTCGGCGTCCCGACATCTCATACAGGAGCAGTCCATGCCTCGATGCGTTTCTTTCCCGCATGCCGCCTCGCACGCGGGAGGCCGGCGATGAGCGGGCAGGGCATGCATCGGCATGGCGCCGCCTGCGCGCACGCAGCTGCCGACGCGGCCGGCGCCGCGCTGGATCCCTCGCGGCGCCGCTTCCTGCAATGGAGCGCACTGGCGGTGGCCGCCGGGCTGCTGCGCTTCCCGCTGGACGCCGCCGCGTCCACCCCGGGCCGGGTGCAGGCGCTGCCCTTGCAGCAGGTCACGCTGAAGCCGTCGATGTTCCTGGATTCGCTGCAGACCAACCGCCGCTACCTGCTGGAACTGGAGCCGGACCGCCTGCTGCACAACTTCCTGCAGTACGCCGGCCTTCCGCCGAAGGGCGCGGTGTACGGCGGCTGGGAGGGCGACACCATCGCTGGCCACACGCTGGGCCATTACCTCAGTGCACTGGCGAAGATGCACGCGCAGACCCGCGATCCCGCACTGCGCGAGCGCATCGACTACATCGTCGCCGAACTGGCGCGCGCGCAGGCAAAGGACGCGGACGGTTACGTCGGCGGGCTCACCCGCAAGAACGACAACGGCGCCATCGACAGCGGCAAAGTGGTGTTCGAGGAAGTGCGCCGCGGCGTCATCAAGGGTAGTAAGTTCAATCTCAACGGTAGCTGGTCGCCGCTGTACACGGTGCACAAACTGTTCGCCGGCTTGCTCGACGCGCAAGAACTGGCCGGCAACGCACAAGCGCTGCAGGTGCTGTTGCCGCTGGCCGGCTATCTTGCCGGTGTGTTCGACGCGCTCGACCATGCGCAGATGCAGACCCTGCTGGATACCGAGTTCGGCGGGCTCAACGAGTCCTACATCGAACTGGGCGCGCGCACCGGCGATGCGCGCTGGATCGCCATCGGCAAGCGCCTGCGCCACGAGAAGGTGATCGACCCGGCCGCGGCCGGGCGCGACGAACTGCCGCACATCCACGCCAACACCCAGGTGCCCAAGTTCATCGGCGAGGCGCGCCAGTTCGAGGTCGCCGGCGATGCCGATGCGGCCGCGGCGGCGCGCTTCTTCTGGGAGACGGTGACCGCGCACTACAGCTATGTGATCGGCGGCAATGCCGACCGCGAGTATTTCCAGGAGCCGGACACCATCGCCGCCTTCCTGACCGAGCAGACCTGCGAGCATTGCAACAGCTACAACATGCTCAAGCTGACCCGGCACCTGTACCAGTGGACGCCGCAGGCGCGCTACTTCGACTACTACGAGCGCACGCTGCACAACCACACCATGGCCGCGCAGCATCCGGCCACCGGCATGTTCACCTACATGACGCCGATGATCAGCGGCGGCGAGCGCGGCTTCTCCGACAAGTTCGATTCGTTCTGGTGCTGCGTCGGCAGCGGCATGGAAGCGCATGCGCAGTTCGGCGATGCGATCTACTGGCAGGACGCCACCTCGCTGTACGTGAATCTCTATATCCCCTCGCGGCTGGACTGGAGCGAGCGCGACCTGGCGCTGGAACTGGATAGTGGCGTGCCCGACAACGGCAAGGTGCGCCTGCAGGTGCTGCGTGCCGGCGCACGCGCGCCGCGCCGGCTGCTGTTGCGGGTGCCGGCCTGGTGCGAGGGCCGCTACACCCTGCGCGTGAACGGCACGCCCGCGCGTGCTGCATTGGCCGATGGCTATCTGGCGCTGGAGCGCGACTGGCGCGCCGGCGACGTGATCGACCTGGACCTGGCCACGCCGCTGCGGTTGGAACACGCCGCCGGCGATGCGGACACGGTGGTGGTGATGCGCGGTCCGCTGGCGCTGGCCGCCGACCTGGGGCCGGTGAGTACGCCGTACGACGCGCCGGATCCGGCGCTGGTGGCCGCGGCCGATCCGCTACGCGGCTTCGCCGAGCTGCCGCAGCCCGGCCATTTCCTGGCCAGCAGCACGCAACCGACGGGCCTGACCTTCGTCCCGTTCTACGCACAGTACGAGCGCCGCAGCGCGCTGTATTTCAAGCGTATGGATCCTGCACAGTGGGCGCAGGAAGCGCAGCGGCGGGCGCGGCGCCAGGCCGAGCAGGACAAGCTGCGTGCGATCGCGGTGGACATGATCCAGTTCGGCGACGAGACCTCCGAGCAGGCGCACCAGTTGCGCAGCGATACCTCCTTCGGTGGCGCCTACCGTCGGCAGCAGTGCCGCGACGTGCGCGGCAAGGGCTTCGTCGAGTTCCGCATGCGCGGCAGCGCGCAGCCGCTGGCGCTGCGGCTGCGCTTCTGGGGCAGCGACAAGGGCCGTTTCAACATCCTGATCAACGGCAAGCTGGCCGTGGAGGTGGCGGTGGAGCGCGGCCAGGTGATCGATTTCGTCGACCGCGATTACCCGCTGCCGCCGGCGCTCACCCGGGATGCGCAGCCATTGATCGTGCGCATCGAGCCGCAGCACGGCGACACCGCCGGGCCGCTGTTCGGCGGCTGGCTGATCCCGGCGTGACGCGGCATGGCGCGAATCGTTGCCATCGCCGCGCACGGTCGATTGCAGCGTGTGCCTGTCGTGGTCGTGTTCGCGCGACGCCGCGCCATGCCGCGGCACGTTGCCACGTGCAGGCGCGGAGCCCACATGACCATGCATGATTCCGCATGCGAAACCGCGAATCGCGACAAGACGCGGGCGTGCGCACACGGCACAGTGTGACCGCGTGATGAAAATCTGATCGCATCGTCGTATCGGCCGTGGCGCCGGCGCGCGCCACCGGAGCGCCGCCATCGTCGTCGGACGTCATCGTAGGAGCGGGGAGCCGCGCACGGCCGTGCGCGCAGGAAATCGGCCTCCCCGTTATGCGCCAGGCCGTCGTGGTCCGGTGCAGGCACGCCACCGCAGGCGCCGCGCAGGCGCCACCGTCCAGCAGGTCCGTCCGTCGGCATGGCGCCGGCATGGCGTCGTTCGGCCTGCGTTTTTCGCTGTTTCGTCTCGCCACCTTCCAGGAGCCCGCCCCATGTCGTTTCCGCAGCCACGCCCTTCCTTCCGCCATGCCGCGACGCCGCTGGCGCTGGCAGTCGCCACCGCCCTGTCGCTGGGGAGCGCAGGGGCGGCGCAGGCGCAGGAGGCGAGCGCCGACAGCGCCACCCAGACCCTGGACAGCATCTTGGTCACCGGCTCGCGCCTGCGCCGCGTCGACACCGAAACCGCCAACCCGGTGGTGACCATCAGCCGCGCGCAGATCGAAGCCACCGGCAAGGCTACGCTCGGCGACTTGGTGCAGGAACTGCCGTCGATTGCCGGCAACGCCACCAATCCCAACACCAACAACGGCGGCGGCACCGGCGCCTCGGTGATCTCGCTGCGCGGCCTCGGCGACAAGCGCACCCTGGTCCTGGTCAACGGCACGCGCCTGGCCAGCAACGACGTCAACGCGATCCCGGCGACCATGATCGAGCGGGTGGAAGTGCTCAGCGACGGCGCCTCGGCGGTGTACGGCTCGGACGCGATCGGCGGCGTGGTCAACTTCATCCTGCGCAAGGGCTTCGACGGCATCGAGGCCAGCGCCGACTTCGGCACCAGTTCGCGCAGCGACGGCAACCGCCGCAACTTCTCGCTGACCGCCGGCAAGACCGGCGAGCGCGGCAGCATCGTCGCCGGCCTGTCCTACCACGACATCGATCCGGTCTCGGCCGGCGCGCGCGCGTATTCCAAGGACGCGCTGTCGCTGATCGACGGGGTCGGGGTGAAGCAGGGCTCCTCGGCCACGCCCACCGGCAGCATCAGCTTCAACGACGGCTCGGCCGCGGCCAAGGCGCTAGCGGCGAGCAACGGCTGTTCGCGGGTCACCTTCAACGGCGGCAGCAGCAGCCCGACCAACGCCAGCCAGTACCACTGCTACGTCGCCTCCACCGATTCCTACAACTACCAGCCGTACAACCTGCTGCAGACCCCGCAGGAACGCACCAACGCCTTCGTGCTCGGCAGCTATCGCTTCAGCGACCACCTGGAAGGCTACGTCAACACCTATTTCAGCAAGACCACCTCGTCCTCGATCATCGCGCCGATCCCGATCTTCGCCAACGGCGACAACTTCCTGGTCTCCTCCGCCAGCTACTACAACCCGTTCGGGGTCAACTTCGGCACCGACCGCAGCACCGGCACCTCGTACAACAACTTCAACACCCGCGCCACGGTGCTGGGCAATCGCCGCTACGAGTACAACACCTACAATTTCCAGATCAATCCCGGCCTGCGCGGCAGCTTCGGCGACAGTTCCTGGCAGTGGGATGCCAGCCTCAACTACGGCAAGGTCAAGCAGAAGTCGATCAACCAGGGCTTCCTCGACTACGCCGGCTTCAACGCCGCGGTCGGGCCGTCATTCCTCGCCGCCGACGGCACGGTCAAGTGCGGCAGCGCCAGCGCGCCGATCGCCGGCTGTACCCCGATCGACGTGTTCAACCTCAACGCCGCCAGCAACAAGGCCGCGCTGGAAGCGCTGGTGGTCGATCCGATCGTCACCAACGTCTATACGGTCAAGCAATTCGAGGCCAACGCCAACGGCGAACTGTTCGCGCTGCCGGCCGGCACCGCGAGCCTGGCCGTGGGTGTCTCCTATCGCAAGGAAAGCACCAGCACCGCCGCCGATCCGCTGTGGACCGGCGACGAGAACGGCATGTGCGGCGTGCTCGAGTTCTGCGCCTCGGTGCTCGGCGGCAGCTTCAGCGTCAAGGAAGCCTATGCGGAAGCGTTGTTCCCGCTGCTCGCCGGCCTGCCCGGCGTGCACTCGCTCAACCTGACCGTGGGCAGCCGCTTCTCCGACTACGACACCGTCGGCAGCAAGACCAATAGCAAGGTCTCGCTGGAGTACCGCCCGATCGAGAACCTGCTGCTGCGCGGCACCGCTTCGCAGGTGTTCCGCGCGCCGAACATCAGCGAACTGTATGCCGGCGTGGCCGGCGACTCGCCGTCGGTCACCGACCCGTGCAACGGCTACACCGGCGGCCATGCCGCGGCCTGCGCCAACGTGCCCACCGATGGCAGCTACCAGCAGGCCGACAATCAGGTCGGCGCCAAGGCCTCCGGCGCGGCAGTGGCGGGCTACCAGCTCAAGCCGGAGACCGGCATGTCCTACGACTTCGGCGTGGTCTACGACCCGGGCTGGGTCGAGGGCCTGTCGATGAGCGCGGACCTGTGGAAGATCAACCTCAAGGACACCATCACCCAGGTCTCGGCACAGACCGTACTCAACCAGTGCTACGCCAACGACGCCAGCGCGTTCTGCGCGCTGATCCACCGCAACGACAACGGCACCGTCAACTACATCGCCGAGCCCACCGTGAACCTCGGCAAGCTGTGGGCAAGCGGCGCGGATTTAAGCCTCAACTACCGCCTGCCGGACACCGCCTGGGGCAACTTCAGCGCCGGCCTCAATGGCACCTACGTGATCCGCTACGACATCAACCCCGACACCACCGACGCCAGCACCGTCACCATCCACAACGCCGGCAAGTACACCTACGCCTACGGCAACTTCCCGCGCTGGCGTGCGTTGGGCACGCTGAACTGGAACCTGGGCGACTGGAGCGCGTCGTGGCGCGTGCGCTACATCGGCCGCACCGAGATCGGCAGCGCCGATACCCGCCAGAGCCTGTCGGCCGACGCCGACCAGCCCGCCGTGGTCCGCGACATCGGCGCCTACGTCTACCACAGCGTGCAGGTGGGCTACCAGGTTAAGCCCTGGAACACCCGCTTCGAAGTGGGCGTGGACAACCTGGCCGACCGGCAGCCGCCGCTGTACTACGCCAACAACGTCACCAACGCCAACACCGACGTGGCCACCTACGATCTGCTCGGCCGCTACTACTGGGCGCGGGCGACGGTGAAGTTCTGAGGCGGGGCCTGGTTGCGCAGGCGAGTAGGTGATAGTGCCGTGGCGGGTGGAGCCCGCCGCGGTATGTTCGGCCAGGCGCGATTCCACCTGCTAGCGAGATTCCACGTCGGCGGTAATGCCGTTCCTGCCCGCGGATCGTGCGGGCGGGGCGCTTGCTCACCCGCATCTGGCGCGCGCATGACACGAGCACGCGATGCGCTAAAGCTCAATTGTAGAAGCGACTTTAGGGC
>NZ_AQOI01000381.1:0-2743 GCF_000364665.1 Xanthomonas sp. SHU 199 | reverse complement strand
CGCTGTTGTGGAAGGTCAGCGGCCCGCGCGGCACGCTGTACCTGTTGGGCTCGTTCCACATGCTCAAGGCCGACGACTATCCGCTGGCGCGCGAAGTCGATGCGGCCTACGCGGCGTCGCCGCGGTTGCTGTTCGAACTGGCGCCGAAGGACGTGGATGCGCCGCAGCTGGGTGCGCAGATGCTGCAGGCGGCGCAGCGCCACGACGGCAAGCGGCTGCAGGACGATCTGGACCCGGCGACCTGGGAGCGGCTGCGCCGCTATGCCGCCGGCCACGGCCTGCCGCTGGCGCAGATGAGCGGCTTCGAGCCGTGGTTCGTCGGCCTCAGCATCAGCATCGCCGACATGAAGGCGCAGGGCCTGGAGGCCGATGCCGGGCTGGATCGTCATTTCATGACACTGGCCTTGCAGGACGGCAAGAGTGCCGAGGGTCTGGAGACCGCGCAGGCGCAGATCGACCTGCTCGACGGCATGGACCCGGTGGAGCAGAAGCAGATGCTGACCGAGGCGCTGGACGACGCCGAGCAGGGCGCGGCGCAGACCCTGCGCCTGCACGACGCCTGGCGCCGCGGCGACGAGCGCCAGCTGTGGCAGGAGATCGGCGCGCAGATGAAGCGCGACTACCCGCGGCTGTACCAGCGCATCGACGTGGAGCGCAACCAGGCCTGGCTGCCGCGCTTGGAGCAGCGCCTGAAGGACGGCGGCGGCGACACTCTGGTGGTGGTGGGTGCGCTGCACCTGCTCGGGCCGGACGGCGTGGTCGAGGGCCTGCGTGCGCGTGGTTACAAGGTCGAGCGGATCTGCGGGAACTGCAAGCCGGCGAAGTCGCGCTGACACACGCCTGCGAGTCTTCGCCCGTACCCTCATCCGCCCCTTCGGGGCACCTTCCCCCAAAAAGGGGGCCGTGGTCCCAATGGGAGAAGGGAGGAGCCAGAGCCCCTCTCCCGTCGGGAGAGGGGTTGGGGTGAGGGTAGGGCGCGAAGCGCCCCGCCTAACCTCACCCGGTCGCGGGACTCAGCGCGGACGCGACTTCGGTGCGGCGCCGGCTGGCGGTTCGCCGGGCTTGCCGGTGCCCGCGCCAGCGGCCGGGCGGCCGAAGCCGGCGCCGAGGTTGCGCTGGAATTCCTGCCACAGCTCCAGGTTGCGCTCGGTGAGCTGGTTCATCATGGTCCACGGGGTCTGCCCCAGCAGATTGCCCATCTGCTGGCGGAACTGCTGCTGCTGGTCGAGGAACACCTGCATGCTGCGCTCCAGGTAGTTGCCCATGAAGCCCTGCAGCGAGTCGCCGTAGAAGCGGATGATCTGGCTGAGCAACTGCGTGGACAGCATCGGTTCGCCGTCCTGTTCCTGGTCGGCGATGATCTGCAGCAGGACCGCGCGGCTGAGGTCTTCGCCGGTCTTGGCGTCGCGGACTTCGAATTCCTCGCCGTCGATGATCAGCTGGCGAACGTCTTCGATGGTGATGTAACTGGAGATCTCGGTGTCGTAGAGGCGGCGATTGGGATACTTCTTGATGATGCGAATCTCAGCCATGAAGCGATCGCTCTGTGACGGTAGGCGCGCAGCATGGCGCAGCGCAGCAGGGCTTGCAACCGCCGAAAGTACCTGAACACGCGGGTGCAGCAAAAAAAACATGCTGCGCAACATTTGCGGCGCAACAACGGGTGCCAGGCCGCCCACGACGGCCGCCCGAGGGTAGCGTTACCTCGCGCGAACGCCGCCGATCGAGCGGTCAGCCGATCACCACCCCATGTGGTGGCCGCCGTTGATGTCCAGGTTCGAGCCGGTGATCCACGCGGCCTCTTCGGCGACCAAGAACGCCACGGCGTAGGCGATCTCCTCCGGCTTGCCGAGACGCCCGGTGGGGATGTCGGCGGCGATCTTGGCGCGCACTTCCTCCGGCACCGCCATCACCATGTCGGTGGCGACATAGCCCGGTGAGACCGTGTTGACGGTGATGCCGTAGCTGGCGTTCTCGCGTGCCAGGGAAATGGTGAAGCCGTGCATGCCGGCCTTGGCCGCAGCGTAGTTGGCCTGGCCGTACTGGCCCTTGAGGCCGTTGATCGAACTGATCTGGATGACCCGCCCCCAACGCTTCTGGCGCATGCCCTCGATCACCGGACGGGTGACGTTGAACACCGAGTTGAGGTTGGTGTTGATGACTTCGTGCCATTGCTCGGCGGTCATCTTGTGGAAGGTGGTGTCGCGGGTGATGCCGGCGTTGTTGACCAGGATCTCGACCGGGCCGAGTTGGCGTTCGACCTCACGCACCAGGGTCTGCGCGTGTTCGGGCGAGGCGACGTCGCCGGGGACGATGGCGACGTCGTGGCCACGCTCGCGCATGCGCTGCTGCCAGGCCAGGGCCTTGGCCTGGTCGCGGTAGTTGCTGGCGACGCGATGGCCCTGCGCGGCCAGCCGCTCGCAGATTGCGGTGCCGATGCCGCCGGTGCCGCCGGTGACCAGCGCAACGCGTGATGTCATGGATGTCGCTCCGGATAGAAATGGTGGGAAAGGACGGCCGCGGCGCGGCCCAGGGTCCGATTCTAGTCAGCCTTGATGTCGCTGGGGATAGCCGGCGCGACTGGCGCCGCATCGTCCACGTGTCGGTCCTGTGCCGGCAACCGCGCCGGATCGAAGGCGCGCAGCGCGGCGGCCAGCAGCGCCGGCACCGACCCAACGCCGGCCAACGCTGCCGGCGGCTGGCCCAGCGCGGCCCAGGCCAGGCGCAGCGCCGGCAGCGGGTC
>NZ_AQOI01000380.1:0-11396 GCF_000364665.1 Xanthomonas sp. SHU 199 | reverse complement strand
GCAGCAGCGGCAGGTGCAGGTAGCGCGGCGTGGGCAGGCCCAGCGCACGCTGCAGCAGGATCTGCCGTGGCGTGGAGTCGAGCAGGTCCGCGCCGCGCACCACGTCGGTGATGCCTTGCGCGGCATCGTCGACCACCACGGCCAGTTGGTACGCCCAGCAGCCGTCGGCGCGCAGCAGCACCACATCGCCGACCTCGGCATGGACGTCCTGGGCGAGCCGGCCGCGCACCGCGTCGTCGAAGGCCACCACGCTGGCCGTACCGGGTGGCACGCGCAGACGGATGGCCGGCTGTGCGCGTGGCGCATCGGTGACGCAAGCGTGGTGCACGCCCCCCTGCGCCGCCAGGGCGCTGCGGCTGCAACTGCAGGGGAAGGCGAGGCCGGCCTGCAGCAGCCGCTGCAGGGCGTCGCGGTAGACCGGGTCGCGCTCGCTCTGCCGCAGCACCGGTCCGTCGGCCTCCAGGCCGCAGGCGCGCAGGCTCGCCAGTTGCCGTTCGGCGGCGCCGGGCACGCTGCGCGGGCGGTCCACGTCCTCGATGCGCAGCAACCACTGGCCGCCGGCGTGGCGGGCGAGCAACCAACTGCCGAAGGCGGCGAGCAGCGAACCCAGGTGCAGCGGGCCGGTGGGCGAGGGCGCGAAGCGGCCGCGGTAGGGAGGCGGGGACATGGACAAGCTGAATCCTCGGTCAGGTACGCGCTTGAATTCAAGCGGCCGACACCGCAGATTCGAGCCAATCCTTCCATTTAGTCTGTGCGGAGCCCACGCTCACATGTTCAATCGTATCGTCCTGTTCCTCATCACCAACCTGGCGGTGCTGGTGCTGGCCGGCATTGTCATGTCCGTGTTCGGGGTCAACCCCAACCAGATGGGCGGCCTGCTGGTGATGGCCGCGATCTTCGGCTTCGGCGGCTCGCTGGTGTCGCTGCTGCTGTCCAAGTTCATGGCCAAGCGCGCCACCGGTGCGCAGGTGATCACCGAGCCGCGCAACCACACCGAGCGCTGGCTGCTGCAGACCGTGCAGCGCCAGGCGCAGGCCGCCGGCATCGGCATGCCCGAGGTCGCCGTGTACGACGGCCCGGAGATCAACGCCTTCGCCACCGGCGCCAACCGCAACAATGCGCTGGTCGCCGTTTCCACCGGCCTGCTGCAGAACATGACCGAGGACGAGGCCGAGGCGGTGCTGGGCCATGAAATCAGCCACATCGCCAACGGCGACATGGTGACCATGGCATTGCTGCAGGGCGTGCTCAACACCTTTGTGATCGTACTGGCGCGCGTGGTCGGTGGCGTGGTGGACAGCTACCTGTCGGGCAACCGCGACGGCCGCCGCGGCCTGGCCTACTACGCGATCGTGATGGTGCTGGAGCTGGTGTTCGGCCTGTTCGCGACGATGATCGCGATGTGGTTCTCGCGCTACCGCGAGTTCCGCGCCGACGCCGGCGGTGCCAGCCTGGCCGGCCGCGCCAAGATGATCGCGGCGCTGCAGCGCCTTGAGCTCAACCATGGCCAGAGCACGCTGCCGTCGCAGGTGCAGGCGTTCGGCATCGCCGGTGGTCTGGGCCAGGGCCTGCGCAAGCTGTTCATGAGCCACCCGCCGCTGTCCGAGCGCATCGCCACCCTGCGCGCATCGCACGTCAACGCGACAGTGAGCTGATCGATCGCGAGATCGACACGCCGGCCGGCGGAGCGCAGGCTCCGCCGGCGTTGCTTTTGCGAATCTCCAATCCCGAATCGCGGCCCCTCAGGCAAAATCGAACGTCATCCCCGGCGCCGCCAGGCCGACGAATTCGCCTTGCACGTAATCGACGCCGGCACTGAACAGCAGGCTCATCGAGGTGGCGTCGGAGACGAACTCGGCGATGGTGCGGATGCCGGCAGACTGCGCGCGCCCAGTGATCTCGCGGATCTTGTCCTGGTGCTCGCGGGTCTGGGTCAGGTCCTGGGTGAAGCCGCGGTCCAGCTTCAGGAACGAGGGCTGGAAGTGCGCCAGCAACTGGAACGAGTCCAGGCCGGAGCCGAACTGTTCCAGCCCGACCTTGCAGCCCAGGGCGGTGGCGTCGGCCAGGAACTGCTGCGCGTTGCGCAGGTGGGTGAACACCTTGGCCTCCGGCGTCTGCAGCCACAGGCGGTCGCCGGGCACGCCGTGCGTCGCCAGTTCGCGCCGGATCAGGTCGACCATCTGCGTGTCGGCGAAGGCTTCCGGGCTGACCTTGACCAGCAGGCTGGTGGCGTGGCCGGCGCGCTGGCGTTCGCCGATGACCGCGATCGCACGCGCGACCACCCAACGGTCGATCTCGGCGGTCAGGCCATGCTCGGCGGCGATGCCGAGGAAGGTCGACGGGCCGATCAGCTCGTCGTTGCGCTCCAGGCGCAGGTAGGCCTCGTACAGCTCGTGCTGGTCGCCCTGCAGGTTCAGCACCGGCTGGTAGTGCAGCAGGAAGCCGTCGCCGGCCAGGGCCTCGCGCAGGTGCTGGACCCAGCGCTGCACGCGCTCTTCCTCGAGTCGGTCGGCCGCGCCCGGGTCGAAGATCTTGCAGGCGTTGCCGCCCAGTTCGACGGTCGCCTGCACGTTCTCGCTGGCGCGGGCCAGGACCTGGCCGACGCTGGCGATCTTCTCGCCGATCTGCACGCCGCCGATGCTGACGGTGACCGTGGCCGAGCGCTCGCCGACGCTGAACACCTGGCTGGCGTAGGCCTGCAGCAGGCGCTCGGCCAGCGCCGCGGTGCGCGCGTAGTCGCCTTCCAGCAGCAGTGCGAAGTTGTGCTCGCCGAAGCGCGCCGCCTGCACGTCGCCGTCGATGGCGGCGGCCAGGTGCTGGGCCAATGCGGCGACCAGCGCATCGGCCGAATCCAGGCCGATGTCGGCCAACAGGCGTGCGTAATGATCCGGCTCGACCAGCAGGAAGCCGTACTGGCCCTCGCCGCGGCCGACCTGGGCCACCGCGGTTTCCAGCGCCAGCATGAAGGTCGGGCGGTTGAGCAGACCGGTGACCTGGTCGCGCTGGCGCAGGTCCTCGACCTCGCGCGCCAGTTCCGGGTCGAACTCCTCGCGGCGGCGGAACACCACCTGCACGCAGGCCTCGCCCTCGTAGCTGGCGGTGGCGAATTCCATCGTCGCCGGAAAGCTGTCGCCTTCCAGGGTGCGCGCGTCCACCTGGTACTGCGCCGGCGGCGGCTCGCCCTTGCTCAGCGACTTCAGCAACTGCTTGAAACCTTCCACGTGTTGCGGGGCGACCATGTCCAGCAGCGACACGCCTTCGACGTCGTCGAACGACTCGAACCCGAACATCTCCAGGTAGGCGTCGTTGGCGCGGATGTGCATGCCCTCGTGGATGTAGGCGATCGGATCGCGCGAGGAGGCGATCAGCGCGTCGCAGCGGCGCTCGGTCTCGCGCATCTGCGCTTCGATCCGGCGCAGGCCGCGCCGCGCCTGCAGGTCGGCCCAGGTGGTGCGGACCACTGCCAGCAAATGCTCGGGTCGCTGCCGCAGCGCGATCGCGCGCGCGCCGCCGGCCACGGCCTCCAGCCATTCCTGTTCGTCGATGCGCTCGGCCAGCACGATGACCGGGATGTCCTTGCCGCTGGCGGCGACCCGTTGCAGCACCTGCGGCAGGGGGATCGACTGCGCCTGTGCGCTGAGCACCAGGTCGATCGGCTGCGCGGTCAGCATCGCCGACAACTCCTCGGCGTGCTGCGGCCGCGACGGGCGCACCGCGATGCCGCTGTTGCGCAGGCTGCTGACGATCGCCTCGGCGTCTTCGCCGCTGTCGTCGACGATCATCAGGCGGAGGGTGATGTCTTTGCCTGTGTGCATGAAGCCTCCCGGGGACGGGGTTTAATACACGATGCCCGCGGTCGCGTCCATGTTGTTCGGGAATGGGGAATCGGGAATGGGGAGTCGCAAGAGCGGGCTGTCGTGTCTGAACGTTCGCGCTCGGGCCGAGACGCGCGCGCAACAAGCGGTGTTTCGAGTCCCCATTCCCGATTCCCCATTCCCGGCCGCTAGGCCGCCAAACCAGCCGCATGACCGGAGGCCCAGGCCCACTGGAAGTTGTAGCCGCCCAGCCAACCGGTGACGTCGAGCACTTCGCCGACGAAGTACAGGCCGGGCACGCGCCGCGATTCCATGGTCGAGGACGACACCTGGTCGGTGTCCACGCCGCCCAGGGTGACTTCGGCGGTGCGGTAGCCCTCGGTGCCGCTGGCCACCAGCGGCCAGGCGCCGAGCAGCTCGGCGGCGGCGCGCAGCTGTGGCTCGTCCAGCTGGCGCACCGGCTTGTCCGGCAGCCACACCTCGCACAGGCGTTGTGCGAAGCGGCGCGGCAGTGCCTCGCCGAGTACCGTGCGCAACTCGGCGGCGCCGCGCAGGCGTTTCTGTTCGCGCAGCCAGGTCGCCGCGTCCTGCCCCGGCAGCAGGTCCAGGCGCAGGTCGTCGCCCGGTTGCCAGTACGAGGAGATCTGCAGGATCGCCGGGCCGCTGACGCCGCGGTGGGTGATCAGCATGAAGTTGCGGAAGCGCGCACCGTTGCAACTGGCCTCCACCGGCAGCGCCAGGCCGGACAGGTCGTGCAGGCGTTCCTGGTGCTTGCCGCTCAGGGTCAGCGGCACCAGCCCGGCGCGGGTCGGCAGCACGGCGTGGCCGAACTGCCGCGCCAGCTCGTAGCCGAAGCCGCTGGCGCCGAGGCTGGGGATCGACAGGCCGCCGGTCGCCACCACCAGCGAGGCCGCATGCACCGGGCCATCGTCGGTGTCCAGGCGGAACCCTTCGCTGCCGCGTTCCACCGCGCGCACGCTGCAGTCGGTGCGCACCGTCACCCCCGCCGCGGCGCACTCGTCCACCAGCATGCGCACGATCTGCTTGGAGGAGACGTCGCAGAACAACTGCCCCAGTTCCTTCTCGTGGTAGGCGATGTGGTGGCGTTCGACCAGGTCGATGAAATCGGCCGGGCGGTAGCGGGCCAGCGCCGATTTGCAGAAGTGCGGGTTGGCCGACAGGAAGTTGCCCGGCCCGGTGCCGGTATTGGTGAAGTTGCAGCGGCCGCCGCCGGACATCAGGATCTTCTTGCCGACCTTGTTGGCATGGTCGATCACCCGCACCCGGCGCCCGCGCTGGCCGGCGGCGATCGCGCACATCAGCCCGGCGGCGCCGGCGCCGAGTACCACGACATCGGTGCGGAGGGGGGCGGTCCCGACGCTCATGCCGCGGCTTTGCGCACCGTGGGGGTGAAGGCGAAGCTGCCGCTGTCGCCCAGCCACTGCACCTCGCCGTCCTGGATCACCACGTCGAAGCGCATGCTGCGCTGGATCAGCTCGGCCGCCGCAGCGACGGCGTCGGCCGGCAGGTCGATCACCTGTACCGGCTTGAGCTTGATCAGCGCGGACGCGTTCTTGTCCCACCAGATGTCCGCGGCGCGGCCGCCATAGTTGGCCACCACCACCGAGCGCGCCCGGCCGCAGGCCTTGCGTACCCGCGACTCGTCGGGCTGGCCGACCTCGATCCATTGCTCGATCGCGCCGGTGTAGTCCATCCGCCACAGGTCGGGTTCGTCGTCGCTGCTCAGGCCCTTGCCGAACAGCAGGCGCTCCTCGGCGTACAGGGCGAAGGTCAGCAGGCGCGCCATCAGCCGCTGATCGGTTTCGGACGGGTGTTGCGCCAGGGTCAGGGAATGGGCGGCGTAGTAGCCGCGGTCCATGTCGGAAATCTGCAGCTCCGCCTTGCGGAGGGTGGCGGTGAGGGCCATGCGGCTACCGGGATCGAGGGCGCACTAGGATACGGTGTGGGGCCGCCGCTGGCCGGGGACTTGTGGGGAAGCGGGAGAATCGAGGCCCGGGGGGCGCGTGTCCGACCCGGGGCCGGGGTGGGGGGAGGGGGAGCCACGGCCACCTCCGGCGTGGTCGCAGGCTCAGTCGCCGTTGTCCGGTCCAGGGCGGATTTGCGCAGTTTCCGCGGGTCGGCAGGTGGATCGGCAGCGCCGGCGTTAACTTTAGGGTTGGGTTCAGCTTCCTTGTGGTCGATCCCGGTTTGTCTACACAAACATGTCGCTTTTTGATCACGACCCGCGTATGGTGGCCCCACTGTGTTTGCTAGAGTCACCGTGAATCGTGGCTTGGTGCAGTAGATCTCACGATCCACTTCATCGTTCCGCTCGCTTTACTAACGCCTGCAACTCAGTCTCGGCCTCGATTTCCGATGGCTGCGATTTCTTCAATTCAATGTTTCAGGAGTTAGCAAATGTCTGAGCGTCAGAACGGTACCGTGAAGTGGTTCAACGATGCCAAGGGCTTCGGCTTCATCACCCCGGAAAGCGGCCCGGACCTGTTCGTGCATTTCCGCGCGATCCAGGGCACCGGCTTCAAGTCGCTGCAGGAAGGCCAGAAGGTGACCTTCGTCGCCGTGCAGGGCCAGAAGGGTATGCAGGCTGACCAGGTGCAGGCCGTCTAAGGACGTCTGCCACCGCAAGGTGCCGAACGCCGGGAGCGCAAGCTTCCGGCGTTTTTGTTTGGGCGTTTCTTTTTCGCGCAGCGAACTTCCGCTGATCGCCGCGCCATCGCCATGGCGCCAGATGCAGCGACCATGCCCTGCATGCGCGGGTTCACACCTGCATCCGGCTACCATGGCGGCCCCCGAGCTCCGGAGCCGTCGCCATGATCACCGTGCATCACCTCAACCAGTCCCGGTCGCAGCGCGTGCTGTGGTTGCTGGAGGAACTGGCGCTGCCGTACCAGGTGATCAAGTACCAGCGCGATCCCAAGACCATGCTGGCGCCGCCGGAGCTGCGCGCGATCCATCCGCTGGGCAAGTCGCCGGTGCTGGTGGACGACGGCCACGTCCTCGCCGAGTCCGGGGCCATCCTCGACTATCTGGTGGACCGCTACGACACCGGCAGCACGCTGTCGCCGGCGCCGCAGCCGCTGGATTCGCCCGAGCGCCTGCGCTACCGCTACTGGATGCACTACGCCGAGGGGTCGGCGATGCCGCCGCTGCTGATGAGCCTGGTGTTCGGGCGGATCCGCTCGGCGAAGATGCCGTTCTTCGCGCGGCCGATCGCCAAGGCCATCGTCGACAAGGCGATGCATGGTTTCGTCGGTCCGCAGGTGCGCCTGCACCTGGACTGGATGGAGCGCGAACTGGCCGAGACCGGCTGGTTCGCCGGCGACCGCTTCACCGCCGCGGACGTACAGATGAGCTTCCCGGTGCAGGCCGCCGCGGCGCGCATCGGCCTGCAGACGCATCCGAACCTGGCCGGGTTCGTGCAGCGGATCGAGCAGCGCCCCGCCTATCAGCGCGCGCTGCAGCAGGGTGGTCCATTCGAACTGCTCGGCAGCGCGGACGGTTGAGTTCCGTCCGCATCGTCCGGGTCAGCGGGCGGTGGGACGTGCCGGGCAGGCACGCACGAAGGCGATGCTGTCGGCCATGACCGGCAGCGCCGGGTCGTCCTTGCGCAGCGCCAGCACCAGGCGCATGTGGCCGACGCCGGGATAGGTCTTCAGTTCGGCCGGTACCCCGGCGCGCTGCAGCGCGGCCTGCAGCGACTGGCTGTTGCGCGGCTCCACCACGGTGTCGGCGTCGCCGTGCAGCAGCAGCGCCGGCGGCTCGTCGCCGTCGACGAAGTTCACCGGCTGCGAGCGCCGCTGTTGCGCCGGGTCCTGGCCGAACATGCCGATCAGGTCCGGATCGGTCAGCGGCAGGAAGTCGTAGGGGCCGGCCAGCCCGACCAGGCCGCACAGTTGCCGCGGCGACAGGCCCTGCGCCTGCAGCCAATGAGCGTCGGTCGCCAGCAGCGCGGCGATGTGCGCGCCGGCGGAGTGGCCCATCAGCACCAGCCGTTGCGGATCGCCGCCGTAGTCGGCGGCATGGCGCTGGCTCCAGGCCACCGCCGTGGCGGCATCGCGCATGAAGCCGTCCAGGGTCACCTGCGGATACTTGCGGTAGTCCGGCACGATCGCGACCACGCCGTGCCGCGCCAGCGCTTCGCCGGCCCAGCGGTAGTTCTGGCGGTCGCCGGTCTTCCAGGTACCGCCGTGGAAGAACACCACCACCGGCGCGTGCTCCACCCCGGCGGGGCGGTACACGTCCAGTGCCAGGCCATGCGCCGCGTCGTAGACGATCCCACGTTGCTCGTGGAGGCCATGCCGCGAGGAACTGGCGTTGAGGCCGCCGAAGAACAGGCTGCTGCAGGCCGAGACCAGCAGCGAGGACAGGGCGATCAGGGCGTTGCGGGGCCAGCGGGGCGAAGACGGTCGGTCGGACATGGGCGATCCCTGAGAGGAGCGCGGAGCATGCCGGATGCCTATGTCGGCGGCGAGTGGAGGTGGGGCGGGGAGTGGAGAGTGGGGAGTGGGGAGTGGGGATTGGTCAAAGCGGGGGTTACTGCGCGTACGCTGGGTTCGCGGTGGTCGGACCCTCACCCCAACCCCTCTCCCGGGGGAGAGGGGCTTTTCGGGCTCTCGCGATATCTGGCGTGCACTGGATGCTCACCTCGCGGACTTTCCAATGAAGCCTGCGACTTCTACGCTCTTGCCCATGCCTTCCTTGCGTTTCGACAATCGCTTCGTCGCCGAGCTGCCTGGCGACCCGGAAACCGGTCCGCGGCGCCGCGAGGTGCTGGGCGCGCTGTGGTCGCCGGTCGAGCCGACGCCGGTCGCGGCGCCGCGGCTGCTGGCGTATTCGCCGGAGGTGGCCGCCTTGCTCGGGCTGTCCGAGCAGGAGGTGCGGGCGCCGGAGTTCGCCGCGGTGTTCGCCGGCAATGCGCGCTATCCGGGCATGCAGCCCTATGCCGCGAACTATGGGGGGCACCAGTTCGGGCATTGGGCCGGACAACTCGGCGACGGCCGCGCGATCTCGCTGGGCGAGGCGCTGGGTATGGACGGGCGGCGCTGGGAGCTGCAGCTCAAGGGCGCCGGGCCCACGCCGTATTCGCGCGGCGCCGATGGCCGCGCCGTGCTGCGCTCGTCGATCCGCGAGTTCCTGTGCAGCGAGGCCATGCATCACCTGGGCGTGCCGACCACACGTGCGCTGAGCCTGGTCGGCACCGGCGAGACGGTGGTGCGCGACATGTTCTACGACGGCCACCCGCGCGCCGAACCGGGCGCGGTGGTGTGCCGGGTGGCGCCGTCGTTCGTGCGCTTCGGCAGTTTCGAACTGCCGGCCGCGCGCGGCGACACCGCCTTGCTGCGGCGCCTGGCCGATCTGGTGATCGCACGCGATTTCCCGGCGCTGTCCGGCACCGGTGGCGCACGCGATGCGGCCTGGTTCGCCGAGATCTGTGCGCGCACCGCACGCATGGTGGCGCACTGGATGCGGGTCGGCTTCGTGCACGGGGTGATGAACACCGACAACATGTCGATCCTGGGCCTGACCATCGACTACGGCCCCTACGGCTGGGTCGACGACTACGACCCGGACTGGACGCCCAACACCACCGATGCGCAGGGGCGCCGCTACCGCTTCGGTACACAGCCGCAGGTTGCGTACTGGAACCTCGGCCGGCTCGCGCAGGCGCTGGCGCCGCTGTTCGACGACGTCGCGCCACTGCACGACGGCCTGGAGCGGTTCCGTGCGGAGTATGCGCAGGCCGAGCGCGACAACATCGCGGCCAAGCTCGGTCTGGCGACCTGCGGCGACGCCGATGTGGCGCTGATGCGCGACCTGCTGGATCTGCTGCAGCAGGGCGAGGTCGACATGACCCTGTGGTTCCGCGGCTTGAGCGCATTGCCGCTGCCGCCGTGGACGCCGGCGCAGGCCCTGGCGGCACTGGCCGACGCGTTCTACGACCCCGCCAAGCTGGCGACGCAGGCGCCGGCGTTCGAGGCCTGGCTGGCCCGCTATGCGCAGCGCCTGCAGCAGGATCCGCTGCCCGCCGCCGTGCGTGCGGAGCAGATGCGCGCGGCCAACCCGCGCTACGTGCTGCGCAACTACCTGGCGCAGCAGGCGATCGACCGCGCCGAGCAGGGCGACACCGGCGGCATCGACGAGCTGCTGGAGGTGATGCGGCGTCCCTACGACGAGCAGCCCGGGCGCGAGGCCTTCGCGGCGAAGCGTCCGGACTGGGCGCGCAGCCGGGCTGGTTGTTCGATGCTGTCGTGCAGTTCCTGAGCGGGGCCGGCGCGTGCGCTCAGGGCGCGGTCGCGCCGCGATAGCGCCAGGCGGCCAGGAAGGTCGCCACCACTTCCTCCGCCAGCGCCTGCTGCGCGGCCGCGTCCGGCGCCTGTCCGTTGAGCATCGCGCCGGGATAGGCATAGCCGAAGGTGGCGCCGATGAACGCGGTGGCGGCGAGGGTGGGGCGTGCGACCTGCACGTCGCCGCGCGCGTGCAGGGTCTGCAGCAAGGCGCTCAGGCGCTCGCGCAGGCGGCCGGCGCGGCGCTGGTGCAGCGACTGCAGCAGGTCCGGCATCTGCGCGCTGGCCTGCACCAGCAGGCGATGCAGGCGCAAGGCGTCGGGCGCGTACAGGTGCGCCGGCACGGTCAGCGCGATCTGCCGCAGGGTCGCGGGCAGGTCCTGTGCGGTGGCGCTGCCGATGTTTTCGAAGCGCGCCTGCAGTTCCTCGTTCAAGGCCTCGAACACCTGCATCAGCAGCTCGGCCTTGCTGGAAAAGTGGTTGTACAGGCTCTGCCGGGTCAGCCCGGCCTGGCTGGCGATCTGTTCCAGCGACACGTCCAGCCCGTGTTCCAGCAGCAGGATGCGTGCCGCCGCCAGCAGGCGTGGCCGCGCCAGTGCCGGCCGTCCACGCGGGCGCGCGGGGATGCCCGTTGTCGCCGGCTCGGCCGTCGCCGTCGCGGTTTGCGCATCCTGGCGGCGAAGGGTTGTGCTTCCCTTCATGATTGTTTTTTTGTCTTTGAGTAAATTAAATGATCCTCCCCGCCGTCCCCAGGATCAAGCGCATGCCCGCGCCTTTCGTCCAGCGCCGCCGCGCGCTGCCGTTGCTGCTGTCCGTCGTCGTGCTCGCGTTCGCCGGCTGCAAGGGGGGAGGCAAGGCCCCGGCGCCGGCAGCGAAGACGGTGGAGGTGGTGACCCTGCAGCCGCAGAGCGTGCCGCTGAGCGTGGAACTGGCCGGGCGTACCGTGGCCTCGGAAGAATCGGAGGTGCGGCCGCAGGTCAGCGGCATCCTGCGCCAGCGGCTGTTCGAGGAGGGCGCCACGGTGCGGGCCGGGCAGCCGTTGTTCCAGATCGAGCCGACCCTCTACCAGGCCGCGGCCAACCAGGCGCAGGCCAACCTGGCCACCGCCGAGGCCACGCTCGCCGCCGCCACGCTGCGCGCCGAGCGCTATCGCACCCTGGGCAAGACCCGGCTGGCCGCGCAGCAGGATGTGGACGATGCGCAGGCCGCCTACAAGCAGGCGCTGGCCAGCCGCGACGCGCAACGCGCCGCGCTGGACACCGCGCGCACGCAGCTG
>NZ_AQOI01000379.1:0-11110 GCF_000364665.1 Xanthomonas sp. SHU 199 | reverse complement strand
GATCGGCGGGCGCATCGGCCGCGCGCGGGTGACCCCCGGCGCGCTGGTCACCGCCAATCAGACCGATGCCATCGCCAAGATCCAGCAACTGGATCCGATGAACGTGGACATCACCCAGTCCGGCAATCAGTTCCTGGCGCTGCGCCGGGCGATCGCCGCCGGAGGCGTGCAGCCGGCCAGCACGCAGGTGCGGCTGACCCTGTCCGACGGTACCGCGTATCCGCTGCCGGGCACGCTGGAGTTCGCCGACCTCGACGTGGAGGAGACCACCGGTGCGGTGACCCTGCGCGCGCGTTTCCCCAATCCCGATGCGCAACTGCTGCCGGGCATGTATGTGCGCGCGCTGGTCGGGCAGGGCGTGCGCCAGCAGGCGCTGCTGGTGCCGCAGGCGGCGGTGGACCGCACCCCGCGCGGCGAGGCGGTGGCCTGGGTGGTGGGCGCCGACGACGTGGTGCGCCAGCGCGAGTTCACCACGCTGCGCGCGGTCGGCGACCGCTGGCTGGTCGGCGATGGCCTCAAGCCCGGCGAGCGGGTGGTGGTGGCGGGCCGGCAAGGCCTCAGCGACGGTGCCAAGGTGACGGTGAAGACCGCCGCCGCCGCGGCCGCGCCTGCCGCCGGCCAGGGCTGAGCCGGCATGCTGCCGCGTTTCTTCATCCACCGCCCGATCTTCGCCTGGGTCCTGGCCATCTGCATCATGGCCGCCGGCGCCATCGCCGTGTTCACCCTGCCGATCGAGCAGTATCCGGACATCGCGCCGCCGTCGGTCAACGTCACCGCCACCTACAACGGCGCCTCGGCGCAGACCGTGGAGGACAGCGTCACCCAGGTGATCGAACAGCAGATCAAGGGCATCGACCACCTGCTGTACTTCTCCTCGACCAGTTCCTCGTCGGGGCAGGCGCGGATCAGCATCACCTTCGACCAGGCGGCCAATCCCGACATCGCCCAGGTGCAGGTGCAGAACGCGGTCAACCAGGCGCTCAACCGCCTGCCGCAGGAAGTGCAGCAGCAGGGCGTGACCGTGGCCAAGTCGCAGGGCGACAGTCTGATGGCGGTGGCGATCTACGACCGCACCGACCGCATGGACAACGTCGACATCTCCGACTACTTGGTCAGCACCCTGCAGGACCCGATCAGCCGCATCAACGGCGTCGGCGAGATCAACGTGTTCGGCGCGCAGTACGCGATGCGGGTGTGGCTGGATCCGCACAAGCTCAACGCCTACCAACTGATGCCCGGCGACGTGCGCAGCGCGATCCTGGCACAGAACACCCAGGTCACCGCCGGCGAACTCGGCGCGCTGCCCACCGGCGCCGAGCAGGAACTCAACGCCACGGTCACCGCGCAATCGCGGCTGCAGACGCCCGAGCAGTTCCGGCAGATCATCCTGGCCACGCGCGCGGACGGTTCCAGCGTGCGCCTGGGCGATGTGGCGCGGGTGGAGATCGGCGCGGAGAACTACCAGAACAACGCCACGCTCAACGGCCACCCGGCGTCCGGCTTCTCGGTGACGCTGTCGGCCGGCGCCAATGCGATCGCCACCTCCGACGCGATCCACGCCACCATCGAACGGCTCAAGCCGACCTTCCCGCCGGGCCTGGACGTGGCCTATCCGCGCGACAGCACGCCGTTCGTGCGCATCTCGATCGAGAACGTGGTGCACACCCTGGCCGAGGCCATCGTGCTGGTGGTGGTGGTGATGTTCCTGTTCCTGCAGAACGCGCGCGCCACGCTGATCCCCGCGATCACCGTGCCGGTGGTGCTGCTGGGCACCTTCGGCATCCTCGCCGCGGCCGGCTTCACCATCAACACGCTGACCCTGTTCGCGATGGTGCTGGCGATCGGCCTGCTGGTCGACGACGCCATCGTGGTGGTGGAGAACGTCGAGCGGATCATGCATGAGGAACACCTGCCGCCGCGCGAGGCCACCGAGCGCTCGATGGGCGAGATCACCGGTGCGCTGATCGGCATCACCGTAGTGCTGGGCGCGGTGTTCCTGCCGATGGCGTTCTTCGGCGGCTCCACCGGCATCATCTACCGGCAGTTCTCCATCACCATCGCCTCGGCGATGGCGCTGTCGGCGCTGGTCGCTCTGACCCTGACCCCGGCGTTGTGCGCGACCCTGCTCAAGCCGGTGGAGCAGGAGCGCAAGCTCGGCCGTTTCTTCCAGTGGTTCAACCGCAGCGTCGAGCGCGGCCAGCAGGCCTACCAGCGCCGCCTCGGCACGGTGCTGCAGCGGCCGCGGCGCTGGCTGGCGCTGTATGCACTGGTAGCGCTGGCGATGGTGGTGCTGTACATGCGCATGCCGACCGGCTTCCTGCCGGTGGAGGACCAGGGCCAGGTGCAGATCCAGTTCACCACCCCGGAAGGCACGCCGCTGGCCAAGACCCAGGCGCTGGGCAAGCGCATCAGCGATTACTTCATGACCCACGAGAAGGCCAATCTCACCGCGATCTTCATGGTGGTCGGCCGCAACAACGCCGGCACCGGGCAGAACGCCGGCCAGGCCTTCGTGGCGCTCACGCCGTGGGGCGAGCGCAACCGCGACAACACCGCGCAGGCCATCATCGACCGCGCCAACGCACATTTCCGCGTGGTCAGCGACGCCAAGATCAGCGTGCTGTCGCCGCCGGCGGTGCGTGGTCTTGGCCAGTCCAGCGGCTTCGAACTGTGGATCCGCGACAGCGACGGCGCCGGCCGCGCGGCGCTGCTGAAGGCGCAGCAGCAGGTGCTCAAGGAGGCCGGCGACGATCCGCAGCTGACCGCGGTGCGGCTCAACGGCCTGGGCGACAAGGCGCAACTGCAGGTGGACATCGACCACGCCCAGGCCAGCGCGCTGGGCCTGGCGCAGAGCGACATCAACGCGACCCTGGCCACTGCCTGGGGCGGCAGCTACGTCAACGACTTCATCGACCGCGGCCGGGTCAAGCGCGTGTACGTGCAGGGCGATGCGCCGTACCGCGCGCTGCCGGAGGACATCGCGCAGTGGTACGTGCGCGGCAGCGGCGGGCAGATGGCGCCGTTCGCCAGTTTCGCCAGCACCCACTGGACCCGCGGCCCGCAGCTGCAGCAGCGCTTCAACGGCCTGCCGGCATCGCAGATCCAGGGCGGCGCGGCGGCCGGCAGCAGTTCCGGCGAGGCGATGCAGCGAATGCAGGCCCTGGTGGCCAAGCAGGAGGGCTTCGATCTGCAATGGAGCGGGCTGTCCTACCAGGAGCAGTTGTCCAGCAACCAGACGCTGTGGCTGTATACCGCCTCGATCCTGTTCATTTTCCTGTGCCTGGCGGCGCTGTACGAAAGCTGGTCGATCCCGGTGGCGGTGCTGCTGGTGATTCCACTGGGTGTGGTCGGCACCGTGCTGGCGACCACCCTGGCCGGCTTCGTCAACGACATCTACTTCCAGGTCGGCCTGCTGACCACGATCGGCCTGTCGGCGAAGAACGCGATCCTGATCGTCGAATTCGCCGAGGCGCGGCAGCGTGCCGGACGACCGTTGCTGGAGGCGACGCTGGAAGGCGCTCGGCTGCGCCTGCGGCCGATCGTGATGACCTCGCTGGCGTTCGTCGCCGGTGTGCTGCCGCTGGCGCTGTCCACCGGCGCCGGCGCCTCCAGTCGCCGCGAGATCGGCGTGTGCGTGATCGGCGGCATGGTCACCGGCACCGTGCTGGCAGTGTTGCTGGTGCCGTTGTTCTTCGTGCTGGTGCGCGGCCTGTTTCGCGGGTCCGCGCGGCAGGACGCGAGCGCAGCGGCGGCGTAAGTCGTAGACCGACGAGGCGGCTCCGCGACGCGGTGCCGCCTTGCGACTAGACTTTGCGTTCCCCCACGCCATACGACTGTGCGATGAACGATTCCTCCTGCTGCGGCGCGCCCAGCGACGCACCGGCCCACTGGTCCGGCCGCATCCGCGATATCGCCGATTTCCCGAAGCCGGGCATCGTGTTCAAGGACATCACCCCGCTGCTGGCCGACGGCCCGGATTTCGCCTCGGCGCTGGACGAGATGGCGCGTCCGTGGCGCACCACGCCGCTGCAGGCGGTGCTGGGCATCGAGTCGCGCGGCTTCATCCTGGGCGCGGCGCTGGCGCACGAACTGCGCACGGGCTTCGTGCCGGTGCGCAAGCCGGGCAAGCTGCCGGGCAGGACGGTGACCCAGGAGTACGCGCTGGAGTACGGCAGCGACCGCATCGAAATGCACGCCGATGCGCTGCCGGCCGGTTCGCGCGTGCTGCTGGTCGATGACGTGCTCGCCACCGGCGGCACCTTGCGCGCGGCCCTGGCGTTGGCGCAGCAACTGGAACTGGAAGTGGTCGGCGCCGCGGTACTGGTGGAACTGCAGGCGCTGCGTGGACGCGATCGCTGGAGCGAGACCTTGCCGCTGCTTGCGACGCTGACGTACTGAGCACGGCCACTGCTCCTGGCAGCGCAGGTGGCGCGGCCGGGGATCGACGCATTGGGCACGGCCGCGGCGCACATGCGTCGTGGCGATCGCGCATGGCGCGGGCGATGCCTGACGCCGCAACCGCAGGCGCCGTGTCAGGTCGGGTAGATCACCGTTTCCAGGCTGGGGTCCGCATGCGCTGCGGCATGGCTTAGGTGGCCATCGAACGGACCGACCTTGCAGATCCGGCCGTCGTCGGCGAACACCAGTTGCAGTCCGTGTTCGGCTTCCCAGTCGCAGTTGCATTCCAGGCTGATGCGCAGGCGGCCGTCGCGGTAGCGGCGTAGATACGCCTCGCTGCCGAACTGCACGTGCGCCCACACCTCGGCGGGGTCGGCGATGTCCGGCGAAGGCCATCCGTATTTGGCGCACAGCGCCTGCGTGTGACGGTAGTAGGCGAACACGTGCGGCGCCGCCGCGTCGAAGACCGCGGCATCGAGTTGCAGGAAGGTCTCGATGGCGGGCGCCGCGTCGACCGGAACGTCGGCAGGCTCGCAGCCCACCAGCACGAAGCAGCAACTGTCGCGCATCCACGGGACCGGCACCGCCTCGCTCCACAGGTTGCCGTCCTCGTCCGGTTGCAGCGACGCCAGGACCTGCTGCGCCGCGCTCACAGCTTGGCGACCCGGAAGCGGCGGCCCTTGATCTTGCCGGCCTGCAGCTGCGCCAGCGCCTTGCCGGCGTGGGCGCGGGCGATGGCGACGTAGGAGCGGGTGGGGTAGATGGCGATCTTGCCGATCGCCGCGCCGGACAGCCCGGCATCGCCGGTCAGCGCGCCGAGGATGTCGCCGGGACGCAGCTTGTCGGTCTTGCCGCCGTCGATGCGCAGGGTGACCATCGCCGCCTGCGGCAGCTGCGCCGGCCGTGCGGTAGCCAGCGGCGCGCGCGACCAGCGCAGCGGCTGGCCCTGCTCGGTTTCCAGCGCCTGCGCGCGCGCGGTCTCGCGCGGCGCCACCAGGCTCAGGGCCAGGCCGTGCTTGCCGGCGCGCGCGGTGCGGCCGATGCGGTGGCGGTAGGTCTCGGTGTCGGTCGGCAGTTCGTAGTTGATCACCGCCGCCAGGTCTTCCACGTCCAGCCCGCGCGCGGCCACGTCGCTGGCGACCAGCACGTTGCAGCTGCGGTTGACGAAGCGCACCAGCACCTCGTCGCGGTCGCGCTGTTCCATGTCGCCATGCAGCGCCAGCGCGGAGAAGCCGAACTGCTGCAGCGAGCCGGCGACCTCGTCGACCTCCTTGCGGGTGTTGCAGAACACCACGCTGGACTCGGGGGTGAAGCGCAGCAGCAGGCCGGCCACCGCCTTCTGCCGGTAAGTCGGGTCGACCTCGAAGAACTGCTGGTCGATCTCCGGCGCGCTGTCGGCGCCTTCGACGGTGATTTCCGCCGGTTCCTTCAGCAGGTCCCGCGCCAATGCGCGGATTTCCTCGGGAAAGGTGGCCGAGAACAGCAGGCTCTGCCGGTGCTTGTCGCAACGACTGGCGATCTCGCGGATCGGCTCCTCGAAGCCCATGTCGAGCATGCGGTCGGCCTCGTCCAGCACCAGCGTGCGCACCCCGCCCAGGTGCAGCGCGCGCTTGCGTGCCAGTTCCTGGATGCGGCCGGGCGTGCCGACCACCACCTGCGGGTCGTGCGCCTCCAGCGAGGCCAGTTGCGGCGCCAGCGGCATGCCGCCGGTCAGCACCACCAGTTTCATGTTGGGAATGCCGGTGGCCAGCTTGCGCAACTGCTTGCCGACCTGGTCGGCCAGTTCGCGGGTCGGGCACAGCACCAGCGCCTGCGCGCGGCTCAGCGCCGGATCCAGCTTGTGCAGCAGGCCCAGGCCGAACGCCGCGGTCTTGCCGCTGCCGGTGGGCGCCTGCACGATGACGTCCTGGCCGGCCAGGATCGGCGGCAGGCTCTGCGCCTGCACCGGGGTCATGCGGGTGTAGCCGAGTGCGTCGATGCCGGGCGCGAGCGCCGGGGAAAGGGAGAGGGTGGCGAAATCGTTCATGCGGCATTTTAGCTGGTGGGGCCGGGACTCGGGACCCGGGACCCGGAACGTCAACAGCAAAAGGGCATTTCGACTCGCACGACGCGCCGCTTTTTGCTTTCCGGGTCCCGGGTCCCGGGTCCCGTACAATACGGCATGCCTCTTATCACTCTGCAGAACCTCGACTACAGCGTCGGCGGCCCCTTGCTGCTGGAAAAGACCGACCTGTCGATCGAGCCGGGCGAACGCATCGCCCTGATCGGCCGCAACGGCGCCGGCAAATCCACCCTGATGAAACTGATCGCCGGCGAGCTCAAGCCCGACGACGGCGAGGTCCGCGTGCAGCAGGGCGTGCGCATCGCCCGGCTGGAGCAGGAGGTGCCGCACGGCGCTGCCGGCAGCGTGTTCGACGTGGTCGCCGACGGCCTGGGCGAGCTCGGCCATTGGCTGGCCGAGTTCCATCGGCTCAGCCATGCCGCCGAATTCGACGGCGATGCGCTGGGCGCGGTGCAGTCCAAGATCGATGGCGCCAATGGCTGGGCCCTGGACCAGCGGGTCAACGAGACCCTGACGCGGCTTGAACTGGACGGCGACGCCGAGTTCGCGCGGCTGTCCGGCGGCATGAAGCGCCGCGTGCTGCTGGCGCGCGCGCTGGTCTCGGCGCCGGACCTGTTGTTGCTGGACGAGCCGACCAACCACCTCGACATCGAGGCCATCGACTGGCTGGAAGGCTTCCTCAAGGGCTGGAACGGCAGCGTGGTGTTCGTGACCCACGACCGGCGGTTCCTGCGTGCCCTGGCCACGCGCATCGTCGAGATCGACCGCGGCCAGGTCAGCAGTTGGCCGGGCGACTGGGCCAACTACGAGCGCCGCCGCGAGGAGCGGCTCAATGCGCAGGCGCAGGAGAACGCGCGCTTCGACAAGCTGTTGGCACAGGAAGAAGTGTGGATCCGCCAGGGCATCAAGGCCCGGCGCACCCGCGACGAGGGGCGTGTGCGGCGGCTGGAAGCGATGCGCCGCGAGCGCACCCAGCGCCGCGAACTCGGCGGCAACGTGCGCATGGAGGCCGCGCAGGGCGAGTCCTCCGGCAAGAAGGTGATCGAGGCCAAGGACCTGAGCTTCGCCTTCGGCGCGCGCAGCATGGTGCGCGACTTCTCCACCACCATCCTGCGCGGCGACCGTATCGGCCTGATCGGCCCCAACGGCAGCGGCAAGACCACGCTGCTGAAGCTGCTGCTGGGCGAACTGACCCCGGACCACGGCGAAGTGCGCGCCGGCACCAATCTGCAGGTGGCGTACTTCGACCAGTACCGCGCCACGCTGCGCGAGGACTGGAGCGCGATCGAGAACGTGGCCGAGGGCCGCGACTTCATCGAGGTCAACGGCAAGCGCAAGCACGTGCACGCCTACCTGCAGGACTTCCTGTTCACCCCGGAGCGTGCGCGCGCGCCGATCACCCGCCTGTCCGGCGGCGAGCGCAATCGCCTGCTGCTGGCGCGGCTGTTCGCGCAGCCGTCCAACCTGTTGGTGATGGACGAACCGACCAACGACCTGGACGTGGAAACCCTGGAGCTGCTGGAAGAACTGCTCGGCGACTACAGCGGCACGCTGTTGCTGGTCAGCCACGATCGCGACTTCATCGACAACGTGGTGACCTCGACCATGGTCATGGAAGGTGACGGCCGCATCGGCGAATACGTCGGCGGCTACAGCGACTGGGTACGCCAGCGCCCGGCAGCGCCGGCCAGCGCGATGGCGGTGGCCAAGGCCTCAGCCACCGCCGCGGCGACCACGCCGGTGGTGGCGACTGCAGCGGCCCCTGTACCCGCGCCGGTCAAGCGCAAGCTCAGCTACAAGGACGCGCGCGAACTGGAGCAGTTGCCGGCGCGGATCGAAGCGCTGGAACAGCAGGTCGCGGCGCTGACCGAGGCGATGGCCGACCCGGCGTTCTATCAGCGCGACGCGGCGGCGGTGACCGTGCACACCCAGGCCTTAAGCCAAGCGCAGGCGGACCTCGATGCGGCGTATGCGCGGTGGAGCGAGCTGGACGGTTGAAGAGCCGGGGCTCGGGACAAACACCCTGGGCCTGCGGCGGCAACGAACACGGCGGCCGCTTTGCCGAGATCAAAGACCGGATGCGTGGGCATTGGGGGGATCGCGTCGGGGCTGAAGCCCCTCCCACAGGGGGGGCATGTGCGGTGGCCTGTTGTGCGAGCGGTTCTCGGCGCAGCGCGGTCAGGTCAATCCGACTCGGCGGGTGCTTCCGCTTCCTCGCTGCCGCCCACGAACGCGACGAAACTAACGCCGTCCTGCGCCCACTCGCGGGCGACGTCGTCGAGGATCTCCAGCAGCACGTCGAAGGCCGGCTGCGCCACCGCCTGCAACTGCCCGGCGTCCTCCAGCAGCAGCGCGTAGCCGCGCGGGGAGGGTAGCCAGGACAGGTCGCGCAGGCCGTCGGTCAGCGCGTCCCAGTTGCGTCCGAAGCCGGGCGGGAAGTCGAGCTGCGCGGCCAGCCGCATCAGCAGCATGGCCTTGCCGGTGCAGCCATGCAGGTCGATCCGGCACAGCCGCAGGCCGGCGTCGCGGGCCAGGGCGGCGACGCTGTCCAGGTCGCGGTTGGCGACGCGGTAGACGCCGGAGGCGGCCGGCTCGGCCAGGTTCAGCGCGAACGGGAAGCCGCTCATCGCGCCGGCCCCGCGCCACCGACCTGGAAGCTGCGGAAACTGTCGTAGTGGTCGTCGCTGTAATACCAGACTTGCGGCGGCGTGCCGCCGGTGACGATGCGGCGCGTGCCGCGATGCGACAGTCCGGGCGTATCGACGGTGTACTCGCGGTAGTAGCCGCGCGGTTGCGCCGGCAGGCGGTTCTCGCGGTTGCCGAACACGCTGCCGTCCTGGCGATGCGGGAACGGGCCGCCGCGCTGGATCAATGCCACCGTGGCGCGGGCTTCGGGCGGCAGGAATGCGGGCAGCTCCGGCGTCGCGGCATCCGATGCCGCGGCTGCCTTGCCGGGCGCGGTGTACGGCGCCTGTGCGGCCGCGTCGAGCGAGGGCGCGAATTGCTGGTGCTGCGGATGCTGCAGCCCGCGGATGCCCCACAGCCCGCCCACCAGCAACACGATGGCGGCGATCAACAGCACGGGCTTGCGCATGGACTCTCCTGCAGGAACGGCGGCGGCGCGCGGCATGGCGCCATCGCGCACAGTATGGGCCGGCCTGCCTGTTCCCGCTCTAAACGCCGCCGGTCACGGTGGTGACGCGTGCGATTCACATCCGACTAACCGGGGCGTGGGGCATGGTAGGCGCCGATTCGCAAAGCCGGCCGGCACCGCCACAGCGGGATGGGACGATGTTTCCCCAGCCGCGCCCTTGGTAAGGTCGCCGACCGTCCCTACCATTGCTCACGCAACGCTCGTCCTTTCGACGGCGAAAGTCCAGGAGAACCGCATGGCCTACACCCTCCCCAAGTTGCCCTACGCCTACGACGCGCTGGAACCGCACATCGATGCGCAGACGATGGAGATCCATCACACCAAGCATCACCAGACCTACATCAACAACGTCAACGCCGCGCTGGAAGGCACCGAGTACGCCGACCTGCCGATCGAGGCGCTGGTGTCCAAGCTGAAGTCGCTGCCGGAGAACCTGCAGGGCCCGGTGCGCAACAACGGCGGCGGCCATGCCAACCACTCGCTGTTCTGGACGGTGATGGCGCCGAATGCCGGCGGCACCCCGAGCGGCGACGTCGGCAAGGCGATCGACGCCGAACTGGGCGGCTTCGACAAGTTCAAGGACGCCTTCACCAAGGCAGCGCTGACCCGTTTCGGCAGCGGCTGGGCCTGGCTGAGCGTCACCCCGGACAAGAAGCTGGTGGTCGAGAGCACCGCCAACCAGGACAGCCCGCTGTTCGAAGGCAACACCCCGATCCTGGGCCTGGACGTGTGGGAACACGCCTATTACCTGAAGTACCAGAACCGTCGTCCGGACTACATCGGCGCGTTCTTCAACGTGGTCGACTGGAAGGAAGTGGAGCGCCGCTACCACGCCGCGATCGGCTGATCGCGCGTCAGCGCTGCACCATGAAGAAGGCCGGGTTCGCCCGGCCTTTTTTCGTGTGGATGCCCGGCATAAGCGCTGGAAGTGCGGGTGGGGCGTGGCTGCCAGGTTGGTACGCTGCCCTCGCGCGCGTGACCAGCGTGCTTCGGCAGCGATGGCGGCCTATGCCGCATTGGCCGCCGCTTGCGCCGCTGCGTCGCCAGGGCGCGCTAAACCTTTGGCGTGCAGGCGCAGGAGCGGCTTCAGAGCAGCTCTGCCAACGACGAAAGACCACTGGCAGCAGCGGCTTCAGCCGCGATGGGCGTTACCGGGAATGCTTTGTCGCGGCCGAAGACGCTCCTGCAGATGACGCTGTGCGTGACGAAAGCAGGGAATCGGCGATGCCCGATCGTTCCGGTCCGATGGCATGCCGATGCCGATCCATCCCCATGCGCCGCATCGCAAGGCGCTGATCGCACGGCGCGCGAACGTGCCCAGCCTGCCGTCCGCTATGGCGCCGGTTGCAGCGATGTCGGTATCGGGTCCAGCGGTTGCAGCGCCATCAGCAGGCCGCGCGTACCGGCCACGGGCAGGTCGGGCGCCGGCGCGAGCAGGCGTGCGCCGTGCAGCGGGCGGAAGTGGCCGCGTTCGAAGAACACGTGGTCGGCGGCCG
>NZ_AQOI01000378.1:0-3593 GCF_000364665.1 Xanthomonas sp. SHU 199 | reverse complement strand
AGGCCGACGGCGCCATCGGCACCGCCACCCGCCGTGCGATCCAGGCCGAGCAGCAACGCCTGGGCCTGCAGCCGGCCGACGGTCGCGCCGGGCAACGCATCCTCGATGCGCTGCGCCGCGAGGCCGGCAGCGCGCCTGCGGCACCGGTGACGTCACCGGCCACGCCGCCGTCGCCGCCGCAATCGCCTGCACCGGCATCGTCGCCAGCACCGGCACCTACATCTACACCTACAAAGACGCCGTTCGGCGGCACGCCGCCCACCGCATTCCGGCTGCCGGCCGCCTACCCGGCCTTCGCCCACTCCCCCGCGCCACGGAGCATCCACCCCATGTCCGACGTCCCCGGCCTGAGCACAGGCGACTTCCACGGCTATCCCTCGCTGCTGGTGGAGACCCCGCAGTCCACCGCAGCGATCAGCCTGTTCGGCGGCCAGGTGCTGTCGTTCGTGCCCAAGGGCGGCACCGACGCGCTGTGGCTGTCGCCGGACGCGCAGCCCACGCCGACCCCGATCCGCGGCGGCACCCCGGTGTGCTGGCCGTACTTCGGCCGCCAGGGCCAGAGCGACGCCGTACCCGCGCACGGCTTCGTGCGCACCGTACCCTGGCAACTGAAGGACGCGCGGCGCGAGGCCGACGGCACGCTGGTCCTGACCCTGGCGCCGCCCGACTTCGATGACCTGCCGCTGCGCCTGCGCATGCAGTTGCGCATCGGCGCCACCCTGGAGCAGCGCCTGGTCACCGACAACGTCGGCACCGCGCCCGCCCGCTTCACCCAGGCGCTGCACAACTACTTCCGTGTCGCCGACGCCACCCAGGTGCGGGTGCAGGGCCTGGACGGCCTGGACTATCTGGACAAGTTCGAGAACTACGCCACGCCGCATCGCCAGCACGGCGACTGGAGCCTGCAGGATCCCCGCGATCCCGGCCGCAGCGACCGCATCTACACCGGCGCCGGCGGCCGCTACACCCTGCTGGACCCGGGCCTGCAGCGCCGCATCGAGATCGTCACCACCGGCAGCCGCACGCTGGTGGCCTGGAACCCGGGCGAGGCCGGCGCACAGAAGATGGCCGACGTCGGCCCGCACTGGCGCCAGTTCGTGTGCCTGGAAGCGGCCAACGCCGGACCCGAGGTGATCGAACTGGCTCCGGGCGCCCAGCACGTGCTGCAGCAGACGATCTCTGTCGCGGCGTTGTGACCCCGGCCGGACGGCGGCACCACCTGCTGCGGCCCGGCAGTCGGCATTGGTGACGGTCCGGCCGTGACTGCTGCGCCGCCGCGCCTTGGTGGCATGAGTGGCGCCGCTGCCTCCGTCGGACCCTCACCCCCGACCCCTCTCCCGACGGGAGAGGGGAGTCGCTCGGTGTAGAGGACGTCGGTTCCGACACAATCCGCCAAGCCTCGACCCTGTTGTGGGAGGAACTTCAGTCCCGATGCCTCGGTCCCTCAGGTCGCGGTTGAAACCGCCCCTACGACAAGCGGCCTGGCTGCGCCGCTGATGCAGAAAGGGTCGAGCCCTGACCCGCAATTGGCCAACCCCCGATGCTTCTGTGGGAGGGACTTCAGTCCCGACACCTCGGTCCCTCAGGTCGCGGTTGAAACCGCTCCTGCGACAAGCAGCCTGGCTGCGCCGCTGGTGCAGGAAGGGGGCTTGGGCTTCGAGTCGCAATCAGCCAGCCTGGAAACTGCTGCGGGAGGGACTTCAGTCCCGACGCCATGACCCCACCGGTCGCGGTGCAAGCGCTCCTGCGACGGCCAGCCGAGCCACCACGGTGTCGCAGGCACGCCGCCCGTTCCAATCGGTCACCTTCCACACCCACGGGTGCGCCGATGGCCAGGTACGCCGATTACACTGCCGCGTCCGCCAGGAGGCCTGCCGTGCACGCTCCGACTCCCGCTGTCCGCTCACGCCGCGCCGCGGTCGCCTTCATCTTCGTCACCCTGCTGATCGACGTGCTGTCCTTCGGCGTCATCATCCCGGTGCTGCCCTCGCTGGTGCGCGGCTTCACCGGCGGGGACTTCGCTGCCGCGGCCCGCTGGGTCGGCTGGTTCGGCTTCCTGTTCGCCGCGCTGCAATTCGTCAGCTCGCCGCTGCAGGGCGCATTGTCCGACCGCTACGGCCGGCGCCCGGTGATCCTGGCCTCGTGCCTGGGGCTGGGCGTGGACTTCATGGTGATGGCGCTGGCGCAGAGCCTGCCGGTGCTGCTGCTGGCGCGCATGGTCTCCGGCGTGTTCTCGGCCAGCTTCACCTCGGCCAACGCCTACATCGCCGACATCACCCCGGCCGACAAGCGCGCCCAGGCCTACGGCATCATCGGCGCCGCGTTCGGCGTCGGTTTCGTGGTCGGTCCGCTGCTGGGCGGCTGGCTCGGCAGCCTGCACCTGCGCGCGCCGTTCTGGTTCGCCGCCGGGCTGGCTCTGCTCAACTTCCTCTACGGCTTGTGGGTGCTGCCCGAATCGCTGGCGCCGGAACGGCGCACCGCGCGGGTGGACTGGGCGCATGCCAATCCGTTCGGCGCGCTGCGCCTGCTGCAGCGCTACCCGCAGGTGTTCGCGCTGGCCGCGGTGATCTTCCTGGCCAACCTGGCGCACTACGTCTACCCGAGCATCTTCGTCCTGTTCGCCGACTACCGCTTCGGTTGGGGACCGAAACAGGTCAGCTGGGTGCTGGCCCTGGTCGGTGTGTGCAGCATCGTGGTCAACGCCGTGCTGGTGGCGCGGGTGGTGCGCCGCTTCGGCGAGCGCGGCGCGCTGCTGTTCGGCCTGGGCTGCGGGGTGATCGGTTTCGCCATCTACAGCGTCGCCGGCAGCGGCGCGCTGTTCCTGCTCGGCGTGCCGATCAGCGCGCTGTGGGCGGTGGCCGGGCCGGCGGCGCAGGCGATCGTCACCCGTCACGTCGGCGCCGATGCGCAGGGCCGCATCCAGGGCGCGCTGATGAGCCTGGTCAGCCTGGCCGGGGTGATCGGGCCGCTGCTGTACGCCTGGGTGTTCGCCGCCTTCATCGGCCCGCGCGCGCTGCTGCACTTCCCCGGCGTGCCGTGGCTGCTGGCGGCGCTGTTGCTGGGCGGCGGTTGGCTCGTGGCCTGGCGCCGCGCACGCGTGCCGGCCGCCGGGGTGGCTGGCGGCTGAGGCGCAGCGCGGGCAGCGTATCCGGCATGAACGGCTCAGCTTGCTGGGATAGGCGTCGTCGTGTCCCACGCAGCCTCGCCTGGCACCGCGCGGTCGCGATTGTTACGCTGTGCCCTCTCTTTCGTCGCGGCCGGCCGGCTGCTGTACCAGTCGCCTGCATGATGTCTCCTCCCGACGGAACCGCCCTGCCGTTGACCGCTGCGCGCCTGCTGCGCGAGGCCACTGCGCAGCAGCACCAGGCGGTGGAAGACCTGCCGGCGATGCGCGCGCTGATGGACCCGGCGCTGTCGCTGTCCGCCTACGTGCAGGTGCTGCGTCGCCATCACGCGGTGCTGGCCGGCTGGGAACAGCGCGAAGCGGCCTGGCTGCGCGACTGCGGCGACGCGCACTGGCAGTACCAGCCGCGCACCCCGCTGCTGGCGCAGGATCTGCACGCGCTGCGGGCAGCGCCGCCAGCGCCGCAACC
>NZ_AQOI01000377.1:0-1875 GCF_000364665.1 Xanthomonas sp. SHU 199 | reverse complement strand
CACCCGCTACCGCTACGCCATCGACGGCGGCACCCCGGTGCCGGACCCGGCCTCGCGCTGGCAGCCGGACGGCGTGCACGGCGCCAGCGCGGTGCTGGCCACCGACGGCTACGCCTGGCGCCACGGCGACTGGCGCGGCCGGCCCTGGGCCGAGACGGTGTTCTACGAACTGCACGTGGGCACTTGCGGCGGCTACGCCGGGTTGCGCGCGCAGCTGCCGACCCTGGCCGCGCTCGGCGTCACCGCGATCGAACTGATGCCGCTGGCCGAATTCCCCGGCCGCCACAACTGGGGCTACGACGGCGTGCTGCCGTACGCGCCGGCCTCGGCCTACGGCCATCCGGACGAACTCAAGGCACTGATCGACGAGGCCCACGGCCTGGGCCTGAGCGTGTTCCTGGATGTGGTCTACAACCACTTCGGCCCGGACGGCAATTACCTGGGCCAGTACGCCTCGACCTTCTTCCGCGAGGATGCGCCGACGCCCTGGGGCGCGGCGATCGACTTCCGCCTGGCGCCGGTGCAGCGCTACTTCATCGACAACGCGCTGATGTGGCTGCACGAGTACCGCTTCGACGGCCTGCGCCTGGACGCGGTGCACGCGATCGTGCCCAACGCCTTCCTCGACACCCTGCGCGAGGCGATCACGGCCAGCGTGGCCGACGGGCGCCACGTGCACCTGGTGCTGGAGAACGAGGCCAACCAGGCCGACGTGCTGGAGCGCGGCTACAGCGCGCAGTGGGACGACGACTTCCACAACAGCCTGCACGTGCTGCTGACCGACGAGCACGAGGGCTACTACGCCGGCTTCGCCGACGCGCCGGCGCAGCACCTGGCACGCGTGCTCGGCGAAGGCTTCGCCTTCCAGGGCCAGACCGACCATCGCGGGCACGCGCGCGGCGAGCCCAGCGGCCATCTGCCGCCGCACAAGTTCGTGATCTTCGCGCAGAACCACGACCAGATCGGCAACCGCGCCCGAGGCGACCGGCTGATCACCCAGGTGAGCGAACCGGCGCTGCGCGCGGCGCTGGCGCTGACCGCGCTGACCCCGATGATCCCGCTGTTCTTCATGGGCGAGCCGTGGGGCAGCCGCACCCCGTTCCAGTTCTTCACCGATTTCGCACCGCCGCTGGACGAGGCGGTGCGCGAGGGCCGCCGCCGCGAATTCGCGCACTTCGCCGCCTTCGCCGATCCGGAACAGCGCGCCACCATTCCCGATCCCAACGCACCGAGCACCTTCCAGGCCTCCATCGCCGACATCAGCGACGCCACCCACGGCGACGGTGCGCGCTGGCGCGACTGGTTCGCGGCGTTGTTGGCGCTGCGCCGCCAGCACCTGGTGCCGGCGCTCGGCCAGGCCAGCGCGCTGGGGGCGCGGGTGATCGGACCTAAGGCGATCGCCGCGGGCTGGCGCCTGGGCGACGGCGAATGGCACGTGGCGGCCAACTTCGGCGACGCGCCGGTGGCGCTGGACCTGCCCGGCAGCACCGTGCACGCGGAGAACGCCGGCGACGACGCCGCGCAGTTGCCGCCCAACGCCTTCGTCGCGCGCTACCGGCCCGGCAACGCCGCATGAGCACCCGCTGTCGCGACGCCATCGCGACAGCGTCCCCGGCACGCTGGCCACCTCGTTCGCTGCCCACCGCCGCGCACGCGCCGCCGGCGCGTGCGAGCGGGACCGCGGCGGATCCCTCTTTTGCCTTGCTGCCCGGTTCGCCCTGCCCATGACCGACACTTCCCTGCACACCCTGGCCGACGCCGCCGGCCTGCTGGTCGACTGGATCGATGCCAGCGACACGCCGCGCACGGTCGCCGACGACACCCTGCGCCACGTGCTCGGCGCACTGGGCCTGGACGCGCGCGACGCGGCCGCCT
>NZ_AQOI01000376.1:0-2644 GCF_000364665.1 Xanthomonas sp. SHU 199 | reverse complement strand
CCCCCGCGCTACAGCGCGCTGCCGCCGAACTTCTGCGTGTACTGCAGGTACACGCTGCGGCCCACGGTGTCGAACCAGGACACGTCGTAGTACGGGTACGACGTATAGGTGCGGTCGTGCGGCGGCATCTTGTCGAACAGGTTGGTCACCGTCAGCGACAACTGCGCGTGGTCGGTGAAGCGGTACTGCAGCGAGGCGTTGTAGCGGTAGGTGGCGCCGATCCACGGGCTGTCGCCGCTCTCCGGGTCGTAGACCTGGTCGTAGGAATCGGAGGTCGGCAGGCGGCCCAGGCGTTCGCCGTGCAGCGTCGCGGTCCAGGCGTTGCGCTCCCACGACACGCTGGCGCTGGCCTTGGTGCGCGGGATGTCGTAGCCACTGTTGACCGCGAACTCGTCCACCATCGCTTCGCCGGCGTACACCTGGATGTCGTGGCGGCGCACCCAGGTGTAGTTGCCGCTCAGGCGGAAGGTGCCGATGCCGGTGTCGAGGCGGTACTGCGCGCTGAGGTCGATGCCGTTGGTGCGTTCGCGGGCGATGTTGATCGGGTTGACGTAGACCCCGTACAGGCGGCCGTCGGCGCTGCGGGTGACCCGTGCCAGCGCCTGCTGGCAGGTGGTGGAGGTGGCCTGCAGCACGCCGAGGCGGCAGTCGGCCTCGTCGCGCAGCACCTGGTCCACGCGCAGGTCCTGCACCTGGTCGCGCATGTCGATGTTGAAGTAGTCCACCGACAGGTCCAGGTCGGCCATCGGCGACCACACCAGGCCGGCGGTCCACGAGGTGCTGTTCTCCGGGTTCAGCGCGCGGTTGCCGCTGCGGCCGCGGATCACCGCTTCTTCGTTGTAGCTGCAGTCCTGGATCGCCACGCCCGGTTCCTCGCTGGCGCAGCGGTAGTAGTCCACGCCGGTGGTCTCGTCGTTGCCGGGCCCGGCATACACGTAATGCAGGTCGGGGGCGCGGAACGCGGTGCCGTAGGAGGCGCGCACCAGCAGCGTGTCCACCGGCCGCCACTCCAGCCCGCCGCTGTAGGTGAACTTGCCCAGCGAGCGCCCGGCGAAGCGGTACTGGTCGTAGCGCCCGGCCAGGCTCAGCGATACCGTCGACAGCACCGGCAGGCGCAGCTCGCTGGCCAGCGCCCAGCGGTTGCGGCTGCCGTGGCCGTCGGAGTCCTTCCAGCTGTAGTAGTAGTACTGCGTGGCCAGCGGATCCGGGCGCAGGTTGTAGGACTGGTTGCCGAATTCGGCGGTCGCCGCCATGCCGGCATCGCCGCCGGGCAGCGAGAACAGCGCGGTGTTGGTGGCGGTGAAGGCGAGGGTGTCGGTGCGCGAGCGCGGCTGGTACACCGTGCGCTGGGCGATGCTGTCGTACTCGGCACGGCTCAGCGGCGTGTACAGGCGCTGCGGGTCGGCGTTGAAGATCGGCAGCCCCGAGTCTTCGTCCACGCCCAGCTGAGGGCCGAGGAACAGCGCGTTGGCGCGCGCGGCGACGATCTGCGGCCAACTGATCGTGGCCTGGTACTGCGAGTGGCTGAGGCTGGTCTCGTAGTCCCAGTCCGCGCCGAGGTGGCCCTTGAAACCGGTGGTGACGCTGAAGGTCTTCTGCCGGGTGCGGATGGTGCCGGCGTTGAGGCCGCCCATTTCTTCCGGGCTGAACTGGCGTCCCCAGGCTTCCACCTGGTCGGTGGCCTGGTTGTAGAAATAGCCTTCCTCGTTGCCGTCCGGGGCCATGTAGCCCCACTGGGTCACGTCGCGGAACAATGACAGCTCGTGGTAGCCCATCTGCACGTCGGCGAACCATTCGCTGCCGTTGTCGAAGGCGTAGCGCAGCGAGGCGTAGCCGTTGAGCCCACGGCGCTTGTTGGTGATGGTGCCGTAGCCGATCGAGGCGCTGCTGCCGCAGAACGCGCCGTAGCCCGGGCGGGTGGCGTAGCCGGTGCTGCCGCCGTTGAGGCCGGACACCGCCGCGCAGGTGTCCGCGCCCGGGTCCAGGTAGTCGTCGTTGCCGTCGGTGCGCAGGAAGGTGCGGCGCGGCACCTGCGAGCGTGCGGTGGGGCCGTCCAGGGTGCTGTCCTGGCGGCTGCGCTGGTAGGCCCACAGCGGCGTCTGCGAGACCAGTTCGGCGCCGAACACCGCGTCGAAATTGCCGCGCGACCAACCGCTGCTGAGGCTGAGGTTGAAGCTCTCGCCGCCGCCGCGGGTGGTGTCGCCGAAACGGTAGTCCAGCGTGGTGCCGTCGGCGTGCTTCTTGAGGATGAAGTTGACCACGCCGGAGATCGCGTCCGAGCCGTAGATCGCCGAGGCGCTGCCGGTCAGGATCTCGATGCGGTCGATCATGCCCAGCGGGATGTTGGAGATGTCGGTGAAGTTGCTGCGGCCCTTGAACGGCATCGGGAAGTCGGCGATGCGGCGGCCGTTGACCAGCACCAGGGTGTGGTTGGGGCCGAGCCCGCGCAGGTCCACCTGCTGCGCGCCGGGCGAGAAGTCCGCGCCGCTGGCCGACTGCGGGCTCTGCGTCTCGCCGCCGTTCTGGGTCATCGCGCGCAGCACGTCCGGCACCGAGGTGAAGCCGTTGGCCTTGATCTGCTCGGCGCTGATCACGCTGATCGGCGCGGGGCCTTCCACCTGCGTGCGCGGGATGCGCGAGCCGG
>NZ_AQOI01000375.1:0-5348 GCF_000364665.1 Xanthomonas sp. SHU 199 | reverse complement strand
CGGTCCGCCACGCGCCGCGGCGACGCCGGCGGTCGCAACTGTCTACCACCGGCGGCGCGGCGCTCGCTAGAGTCCGAAGCGTCGAGCAACGCCGACGCCCGCTCCCACGCGCGGTTGGCGATCGACGCGCAACCCGGCATCGCGGCCGCCGCAGGGCGCCGCCCCCGCAGCATTCGTCCCCCGATGCTGCCCTGCCGGGCCCGCGCGTTTCCCCCACGCTCGACGCGACAACCGTCTTCAACGCAGTTGCCTTCCACACGGGGTCAGGAGAGCGACATGGACATGTCTTCGGTCCGCTAGGCCGTTTCACGCATCCACAGCAGCGCCGCCGCGTCTCCACGGTGGCGGTGGATGCTGCACTTCCCATCGCGTCTCTCGCTTCGTCTGCGCGCGCAGGCGGATGCGTACGCCCGTGCCTGCGCGCGGCCCTGGCGCGACGGGAACCCTTTCACCGCGGCCGTGCAGCCAGCGCGGGCGTGCGGCCGGTCCGGGGCCAGGGGATGTCCGGACACAGGACGCGGCATCGCCCGCACGCACCGACGCACACAACCGGAGGTCCATCATGCAACTGCCTCATCCGCGCATTCTCGCCATCGCCACCGTGCTGACCCTTGCCAGCGGCGCCGCCTCCGCCGGGCGCTTTCCGGATTTCGGCTACGCGCCGCCCTCTACGTACAAGGGGCCGCTGTTCCAGCTCAGCCAGGACTATCCGCAGCAACCGCCCAGCGGCCCGTTGCCGGCGTTCTTCCAGAAGCTGCCCAAGCCGCTGAGCAACAACTTCGAAGCCTGGCGCGGCTACGCCGATGCCGTGAAGGCCTACTGCCTGGAAGGCAACGTCGAAAGCGACTGGTACGTGCAGAACAACAAGGTGCGGCGCTGGTACCACGCGCCCTGGCAGCACTACGGCCCGCTCGGACGCGAAGGCGTGCACGGGCTGACCAAGGAAGCGCAGATCCAGGTCAAGCAACTGGCGCCGACCCAGCTCACCACCGGCCAGACCTTCGCGGTCGGCATCTACAACGATGTCGGCGCCTACACCTTCGGCCAGGTGTGGAAGGATCCGCAGAACCCGGATCCGAGCTTCACCACCAAGCCCAACACCTTCCGCGACGGCACCGTGGTGTGCAAGGCGCTGTTCGCCGACGTGGACCTGAGCCAGGTGCCGTTCCTGCAGAACCCGGTGCTGTGGAACGCCTGGGTCACCAACAGCTTCAAGTCCGCCGACCGCGCGTTCAAGCAGGTGGCGCTGATCCAGATGGATTTCGCCGTGCGCGACAGCCGCGTGCCCGGCACCGGCTGGATCTTCGGCACCTTCCAGTACAACGGTGCGGTCAGCGGCAAGCCCGGCTGGCAGAACCTGGTGCCGGTGGGCGTGATGTTCGGCAACGATCCGCAGAACACCGGCGACGACTACACCAACAAGCAGCCGACCCAGACCCGGATCAATCCGCGCATCTTGCAGTCGGCGATCAACGCCAAGCCGGAACTGCCGCCGACCCACCTGGGCTGGAACGGCCGCCTCAACGGCCCGGTGGACAATCCGATCAGCTCCTGCATGAGCTGCCACATGACCGCCGAATCGCCGCAACTCTCGCCGATGAACCCCACCTTCCAGGCGCCGGACAAGGTGCCGCCGGTCGGTTCCAAGGAATGGATGCGCTGGTTCCAGAACATCCCGGCCGGACAGCCCTTCGACGCGGCGGCCAAGAGCACCGACTACAGCCTGCAGCTGGCCGGCGGCATCGCCAACTTCTACGACTGGAAGTGCACCCAGGACGGCGTGTTCGTCAGCGGCGGCAACCTGTGCGAGCAGAGCAAGACCTCGCTGAAGCTGATGCGCTCCACCACGCCGCCGCCGACCGTGTACCCGGTCGAGCGCGGGGTGAGCAACCAGGAGCTGGAGTAAGCACCGCAACACCGTGCCTGCCGCGTGCCGTCCTATGGCGCCCGCAGGCACGGCCTGTGCCGAGTGCGGCGCAAGGCGCAGCAATGAGCGGCGTCAGACGTGCTGCCGCCTGCGCTCGCTCAGCCGATCTGCTGGCCGACCCACCAAGTCGTGCCGCCTGGGTCGCGGAAGCCGCCACGCCGGTCCGGATCGTCCTTCTGCACCGGCGCCTGCACCGCCGTGGCACCGGCAGCCAGCGCACGCTGGTAGGTCGCATCCACATCGCGCACGTAGACATGCACATGCGCCGGCACCGCCGGCCAGCCCTCGACCGCATCGCAGAACATCACCACGGTGTCGTCGATGCGCACCTCACCGTGGGCGAGCAGGCCACCCTCACCGGGAATCTGCCGCAAGGGTTCGGCGTCGAACACCGCGACCAGGAACGCGATGGTCCGCTGCGCGCCATCGACAATGAGATACGGCGAGACCGAGGTGTAGCGCTCTGGCTTGAACGACATGAAGAACTCCCGAGGGTCGAGTGTCGCAGGCAGGTCGACGTGTGCGGTGGTGAAGCGCCTCATGCAACGTGCGGCGATGCCAAAAGGCCACTGCGCCGCGGCGTGCAGCCGCGCTCACAGCGCGCAAGTGCTCACCCGAGCTGCCAGAGTGAACGGCACCTCGCCCAGGTCGTCCAGGCCTTCGACATCGAACGCATACACGCCCTTGGCCACGAGCGTCAGTTGCCCGTCGCGCGAGAGGTTGAAGGTCAGCGTGTCGACATCGACCGGGTGGTGCGCGCCGGCCAGGTAAAGTGCGCCGTCGATGTAGCCGTCCTGCGGGTTGCGCGGGAAGTCGAAGCGCTGGCCGGCCAGCTCGCCGAGCCTGAGCGATGGCAGCGCGATGCCGTCCAGGCGGATCGCGGTGTCCACGATCTCGCCGGCGTGCAGGAACGGGCGCAGCAGGATCTCCAGCGAGGCGGCGCCCGGGAGGCCGGACAGGATCGCGTGGCGCGGCTTCAATGCGCTGGGCGAGAACGTCGACATCGCGGCCCCGTCCTCAGTGCTGCGCCACCGGCAACACCACGTCCATCAGCGTGGCGTCGTCCGGATCCGGCGTGGCCTTGAAGCCGAGCTGCCGGCACATCGCCAGCATGGTGCGGTTCTCGCGCAGCACCTGGCCTTCGACCACCTTGAGGCCTAGCCAGCCGGCGTACTCGATCATGATCCGCATCAACTGCCAGCCGATGCCGTGGCCCTTGAGGTCGGAGCGGATCAGGATGCCGTACTCGCCGCGGTCGTAGTCGGCATCGGCATGCAGGCGCACCGCGCCGAGCATGTCGCCGCTGCGCGGCTCGATCGCCACCAGCGCGATCGAGCGCGCGTAGTCGAGCTGGGTCAGGCGCGCAATGAATTCGTGACTGAAATGCTTCACCGCCTGAAAGAAGCGCAGGCGCAGGTCCTCGTCGGTGACGCGGGCGAAGAAGCTGCGGAACAGCGCGTCGTCCTCCGGCCGCACCGGGCGCACGAACGCGGCGCTGCCGTCGTTGAGCACGATGCGCCGTTCCCACTCCTTGGGATACGGGAAGATCGCGAAGCGCGGATGGCCGCGGCCCTTGTGCAGGCGCCGCGACGGCGCCACCGCCACCCGCGCGTCGACCGCGATCACCCCGTCGCGGTCGGCCAGCAGCGGATTGATGTCCAGTTCGCGGATCTCGGGCAGGTCGGCCGCCAGTTGCGCCAGCTTGACCAGCACCATCGCCACCGCACGCTCGTCGGCGGCAGGCACGTCGCGGTAGGCCTTGAGGATGCGGCTGACGCGGGTGCGGCCGATCAGTTCGTGGGCCAGGCGCAGGTCCAGCGGCGGCAGCGCCAGCGCCTTGTCGTCGATCACCTCCACCGCGGTGCCGCCGCGGCCGAACACGATCACCGGGCCGAAGGTGGGATCGTCGGCGATGCCGGCGATCAGTTCGCGCGCCTTCGGCCGCAGCAGCGAGGGCTGCACCAGCACGCCGTCGATGCGCGCGTGCGGTCGCGCGGCGCGTGCGCGGGCGAGGATGCCCTCGGCGGCGTCGCGCACCGCCTCCACGCTGACCAGGTTGAGGCGCACGCCGTCCACGTCGGACTTGTGCGGGATGTCGGCCGAATGGATCTTCACCGCCACCGCCGAGCCTTGCGCCAGCATCGGCGCGGCCACCTGCGCCGCGGCCTCGGCATCGGCGGCGTGCGCCACCGGCGCAGTGGGGATGCCGTAGGCGGCCAGCAATCGCGTGGTCGCCAGCGGATCCAGCCAGGTCTGCCCGGCGGCCAGCGCGGCGTCGACGATTCCGCGCGCGGCGGCGGCGTCGAAGGCGAAATCGTCGGGCAGGCTCGGCGGCGTTTCCATCAGCGCCGCCTGCGCTTCGCGGTAGCGCACCAGGTGCATGAAGCCGCGCACCGCGTCCGCCTCGGTGGCGTAGGTGGGGATGCGCGCGGCGTTGAGCGTGGCGGTGGCGCTCTCGTCGTTGCCCAGCCACACCGCGAACACCGGCTTGTCGCGGTGGTGGCGCGGGCGCTGGCCGAGGATGCGGGTCAGCGCCTGCGCCGCCTCGGCCGAGGAAGTGAACGCGGTGGGCACGTTGACCACCAGCACCGCATCGTTCTCCGGATCCTCCAGCAGCGCACCGGCGGCGGCGGCGTAGCGTTCGCCGTCGGCGTCCACCACGATGTCCACCGGATTGCGATGCGACCATTCCTGCGGCAGCGCCGCGTCCAGTTGCTGCTGAATGGGCGCCGACAGCGCTGCCAGGGTGCCGCCGAGATCGGCCAGCGTATCCACCGCCAGGCGGCCGACGCCGCCACCGTTGCTGAGGATGGCCAGGCGCCGGCCGGGGAAGGTGCTGAGCCGGCCCAGCGTCTCCGCCGCGGCGAACAGTTCGTCCAGCGCGCGCACCCGCAGCAGGCCGGCGCGGGCGAACGCGGCACCATACACCGCATCGGAACTGGCCAGCGCCTGCACGTGGGTGTCGGCGTTGGGATCGATGCGCAATTGCCGGCCCGACTTCACCACCACCACCGGTTTGGCGCGCGCGGCGGCGCGGGCGGCGGACATGAACTTGCGCGCGTCGCGGATGTGTTCGACGTAGAGCAGAATCGCGCGGGTGCGGTAGTCGGTGGCGAAGTAGTCGAGCAGGTCGGCGAAGTCCACGTCCAGCGCGTCGCCCAGCGAGACCACCGCCGAGAAGCCGACCGCGCGCGCCACGCCCCACTCCACCAGCGCCGCGGCGATAGCGCTGGATTCGGAGATCAGCGCCAGGTCGCCCGGCTGCGGGCAGTGCGCGGCGATGCTGGCGTTGAGCCGCGCATGCGGCGCGATCACGCCCAGGCAGTGTGGGCCGAGGATGCGCAGGCCCTTCGCCCGTGCGGCGCTCTCCACCCGCGCCGCGGCCGAGCCCGGCCCGCTGCCGAGCCCGGCGGTGAGGATG
>NZ_AQOI01000374.1:0-4104 GCF_000364665.1 Xanthomonas sp. SHU 199 | reverse complement strand
CCGTGAGGCCGGGCGGGCGCCGCGCAAGCTGCTGGTTCCCGCTGGCGCCGGTGCGCCCAGCGTCGATGGCGTGGCGGTGTGCGCGCTGCAGGTCGACTGGCGCGGACCGCTGGCGTTCGTGCGCTGGCGCGATGCGCAGGGGCGCACCCAGCGCCTGGCGTGGTGGCCCGACACGCTGCCACCGGCGGCACGACGTGAACTGCGTCTGGCCGCTGCCGCCCATGCCGCTTCGTCTGCGCCGCCGCAAATGGCACCATAGCGCTCCCTGGATGGTGGCTGCGCATGTTCAAACCCTTACCCGTGGCCATCGGCCTGCGCTATCTGCGCGCCAAGCGCCGCAACAATTTCATCTCCTTCATCTCCATGGCCTCGATCCTCGGCATCGCCCTGGGCGTGACCGTGCTGATCACCACCCTGGCGGTGATGAGCGGCTTCCAGAAGGAGATCCGCGACCGCCTGCTGCAGATGGCCGCGCACGCCACGGTCAGCGCGCAGGGCGCGCCGATGGAGGACTGGCAGCACGCGGTGGACGTGGCCATGCGCGACAAGCGCGTCGCCGGCGCCGCGCCCTACGTCGAGGAAGAGGCACTGCTCACCGGCCAGCGCAACCAGCCGGCGATCGTCCGCGGCATCCTGCCCAAGGAAGAGGCCAAGGTCTCGGTGCTGGCGCAGAAGATGAAGCAGGGCTCGGTCGACAGCCTGACCCCGGGTTCGTACAACATCCTGCTCGGCCAGGAACTGGCGCTGTGGCTGGGCGTGGGCGTCGGCGACAAGGTGGTGGTGATGCTGGGCGAGCCGCAGGCCAGCCCGATGGGCATGGTGCCGCGCTACAAGCGCTTCACCGTCAGCGGCATCTTCGAGGCCGGCTACAACGAGATCGACCGCGGCCTGGCGGTGACCAGCATGCCCGACCTGCAGCGGGTGCTGCGCATGGGCGACGGCGTCACCGGCGTGCGCCTGAAGCTGTACGACATGGACCAGGCCTGGAACGTGGCGCGCGACCTGGCGCTGAACCTGCACGGCCCGTACATGGTCAGCGACTGGACCCGCGAGAACGCCAACCTCTACCAGTCGCTGAAGATGGAAAAGACGGTGATGGGCATCCTGCTGTCGCTGATCATCGCGATGGGTGCGTTCAACCTGGTGTCCTCGCAGGTGATGCTGGTGACCGACAAGCAGGCCGACATCGCCATCCTGCGCACACTGGGACTGAGCCCGGGCGGGGTGATGCAGGTGTTCATGGTGCAGGGCACACTGATCGGCGTGATCGGCACCGTCGCCGGCGTGATCGGCGGCATCGTGCTGACGCTCAACCTGGAGCGGATCCTGGCCGGCATCGAGGCGGTGTTCAACATCAAGCTGCTGCCGGAGGACGTCTACTACATCACCGGCCTGCCTACCGACATGCAGCCGCACGACGTCATGGTGATCACCATCGTTGCCTTGCTGATGAGCTTCCTGGCCACGCTGTACCCGGCCTGGCGCGCGGCGCGCACGCAGCCGGCGGAGGCGCTGCGCTATGAATGAGAGCCGGGAATCAGGAATGGGGAATCGGGAATCGGGAATGCAGAAGCGACAAGCGGACGCGGCGATCCGCGCCGAAGGCCTGGCCAAGACCTACGCCGAAGGCAAGATGCGCACGCCGGTGTTCGACGGCCTGGAGCTGAGCGTGGCGGCGGGCGAGACCGTGGCCATCGTCGGCGCGTCCGGTGCCGGCAAGAGCACCTTGCTGCACCTGCTCGGCGGCCTCGACGTGCCGACCTCCGGCGAGGTCTACGTGGCCGGCCAGCGCATGTCGGCGCTGACCGACGCGGCGCGCGGGCAGTTGCGCAACCGTTCGCTGGGCTTCGTCTACCAGTTCCATCACCTGCTGCCCGAGTTCACCGCGCTGGAGAACGTGATGATGCCGGTGCTGCTGGGCGGCGCGCCGATCCAGGACGCCGATGCGCGCGCGCGGGCGCTGCTGGAATCGGTGGGCCTGGGCCATCGTCTGGAACACAAGCCGGGCGAGCTGTCCGGCGGCGAGCGCCAGCGCGCCGCGGTGGCGCGTGCGCTGGTCAATCGCCCGGCCTGCGTGCTCGGCGACGAGCCGACCGGCAACCTCGACGACAAGACCGCGGCCAACGTGTTCGCGCTGATGCTCGAACTCAACCGCGCGCAGGGCACCAGCCTGGCCCTGGTCACCCACGACCGCAGCCTGGCGCGCAAGCTGGACCGGGTGCTGGAACTGCACCAGGGCAAGCTGCGCGAATTGGCGCCTGCGGACGTTTGAATGGGGAGGAGGCCGCACGGCGGCCCCGAACTGCAGGTGGTCGAGCATGATCGCGGCCTGACGATCGCGAGGGGCTCAAGCCTCTTTCAGGGGGCTGGCGTGGCAGCCATGCTTCCCGTGGCCGTCCTTCGATCCCGACGACAGCGCTGTCCTGCGGCTGACGCAGGCCGCGTCGGGACTGAAGTCCCTCCCACAGGGAGATCCTTACCACAGGTACGCCGGCGCATCGTCTTGCGGTAGGAGCGGCGTCAGCCGCGACACGAACGTTACCGATAGCCCCTGTCGCGGCTTAGCCGCTCCTGCAAGTGCAACCGCATGCGGGAGCGACTTCATTGCGACGAACGCAGCCGACCATGTCGTCGGCCCCGGTTGCCGACAGCGCCTGACCAAGCCTCGTCCCTCAGGGAATCACCCGCTGCGCGCGCAGTCGCGTGAACAGCTCCAGGAACGAGGCGCGGCTGTCGTAATAGCCGAGGAAGCCGAGATCGCGGCTCTTGGTCATGTCGTTGACGCACTCGATCTCTCGGCCGAGGTCGGCATCGGTGTGCCACCACGAGGCGAGTTGGTTGACGTCCACCTGCACCAGCCCATGCTGCTCGGCTATCTCGCGCCACAACGCCGGCGCGGCGTCCTGCAGGCGCGCTTGCAGCGGCATCGGCGCCTCCGGATAGGGGGCAGGGTCCAGGCCGAAGAACGCGGCGATCTCGCCCCACATCCAGCGCCAGCGGAACACGTCGCCGTTGACCGTATTGAAGGCCTGGTTGCGTGCGGCCGGATTGGTCGCCGCCCAGGCCAACTGGCGGCCGAGCAGGCCGGCGTCGGTGAGGTCGGTGAGGCTGTCCCACTGCGCGCGCGAACCGGGGAACACGAATGGCTGCCCGGTGTGCTTGCACAGCGTCGCGTACACCGCCAGGGTCACGCCCATGTTCATCGCATTGCTGCCGTTGGCCTGGCCGATCATGGTGTGCGAGCGGTGCACGCTCCAGCCGAAGCCGTGGCGCGCGGCGGCGTCCAACAGCAGGTCTTCCAGCGTGTAGTAGAAATTCTCGCCCGGCTGCCGCGGTTCGCTCTCGCGGAACGGCGTCTCCGCCTTGCCGCTGCCGTAGTGCTCGAACGAGCCGAGGTAATGCTTGGTGCCGGTGACCAGCGCCATGTGCTGCAGCGTCGCGCCGTCCAGGCCCTCGCACAGGTGCCGCAACATCGCGCCGTTGGCGGCGACGTTCTCCTTCTCGGTGTCGCGCCGCGTCCAGGTGCAGAAGAACACGTGGGTGATCGGCAGCCCGCGCAGCGCTGCGATGGTGGCGTCGCGGTCGAGCAGATCGGCTGCCACCGGAATCACGCCTTCCTGCGGCACCGGACGGCGCGCCAGCCCATAGACGGTCCAGCCCTCGGCGACCAGCACATTGGCGAGGTTGTAGCCGGAAATGCCAGTGACTCCGACGATCAGTGCGATGCCCTTGCGCATGCGCGAACTCCTTACGACGTGGGGTATCGCACCTTAGGCGCGGGGCGATGAAGTTGCGGAGAACTGCGTCGGGACTGTGACGCGGCGCTCGCTCGCGCGTTAGGCGAATTCTGACGCGGTGCCGCGGCATGGACCGATGGCTCGCGTCCAGGCGGGATGCGACGCTGGCATGGCGATACAGACGGTGTCGCGCGATGCGCACGTCGCGCCGCTTCGTCTCGCTGCTTCCGATCCATCGATGCCAAGGAGGGCAAGCACATGCAACCGTCGGCAGACGCCGTGCCGTGCCAGGGCCCCGTCGCGGCTCGCGCTGCCCGCTGGCCGGCACCGGCGCCGTTCGGCGCTGCGGTCGCGGCCAGCCTCGCCA
>NZ_AQOI01000373.1:0-2118 GCF_000364665.1 Xanthomonas sp. SHU 199 | reverse complement strand
CGGTCGGCGGCGCGGTCAGCACCGGCGCCGGCGCGGTGGCCAGGCTCGGCGGCGGCACCGGGCGGATCTCCAGTTCGCAATCGTCGATGACCCAGGCGAAGGTGTCTTCGATCGCGCTGCGTGGGATCTTGCCGACCAGGCCCAGGTCCCAGGCCAGGTAGGCCTCGAGCGGATCGAGTTCGGCGAAGCCGGGCAGGCGCGTGCTGCGGCAGGCGACCTGCAGCGGGCCGAGGTGTTCGAGTTCGCGGATGATGCGCAGCGGGTCGTTGCCGCTCATGAACAGCGACGGCGCCGGGGTGAAGCCGATCTGCCAGGCTTCCGGCTCGGCCGGCTGGTTCGCCGCCGGGGTGGCGACGGTGGGCGCGGCCGGACCGCCGTTCAACGCGTGCTGCAGGCGCTCGTGCACGGCCTTGACCGCGGCCGGATCGGCCGGGACGCCGTGTTCGGCTTCGCGCAGCAGGGCGCGCAGCACGTCCACCGAGCCGAGGATGGCGTCGATCGCGTGCGCTTCGACTTCGCGCTTGCCGGCGCGCAGTTCGTCGAGCAGCGTCTCCAGCACGTGGGTGAGGCCGGCCATCGCCTCGAAACCGAAGGTGGCGGCGCCGCCCTTGATCGAGTGCGCGGCGCGGAACACCGAGTTGATGGTCTCGGGGTCGCGATTGCCTTCTTCCAGCGACAGCAATCCGGCTTCCATCGCGTCCAGCCCTTCGCGGCTTTCCTCGAAGAAGGTGGCGTGGAAACGTTGCAGGTCCATGCTCATGGGGCGGGAATCCGGAAAAGGAGGGGAGGGATCAGCCCAGGACTTTCTGGACGGTGGCGATCAGCTGTTCGGGATTGAACGGCTTGACCAGCCAGCCGGTCGCACCGGCCGCTTTGCCCTCGGACTTCTTCTCCGCCGCCGACTCGGTGGTCAGCATCAGCATCGGGGTGAACTTGTAGTCCGGCAGCTGCCGCAGTTCGCGGATCAGGGTGATGCCGTCCATGTTCGGCATGTTGACGTCGGTGACCACCGCGTTGAAGCGCTGGCCCTTGGCGCGGCCCAGCGCGACCGCGCCGTCTTCGGCTTCTTCGACGGCAAAGCCGGCCGAGGTGAGGGCGAAGGAGACCATCTGGCGCATCGACGCCGAATCGTCCACTACCAAGATACGTGCGCTCATGCCGCGTTCTCCACAGATTTCAGATTGTCAGGGGTTGCAGGAAGGCCCAGCGATTCGCTGACCCCTAGCAGGCGTGCCGCGTCGCGAAAGGTGGCGTTGCAGGCCTCGAATTCGGTGCGCTTGCCGTCCTTGCGACGGGCATCGACGAATGCGCACAGCACCTGTACGGATGCGGTATGGATGCGGCGGACTTCGCCGGCGTCCAGCCGCAGCACGTCGTCCGACGCAAGGAACGCGGTCAGGCGTTGTTTCAGGTCGGCGCTGGTCTCGATACCAAGATCTTCGCCAAGGGGGACTGTGCTCATCATTGCTCCGCACCAATGGTTCTATGGCAGATAACGGCCGTGGCCTGAAAAGCTTTAGCGGCGGTTGGAAAGTGCGGCACCGTTCCCAGTTGCCGCCCGCCGGCCCGGGTCAGTGCAGCAGTTGCTCGGCGTCGAGCAGGATCATCGGCTGCTGCGCCAGCCGCGCCACGCCGCGGAACAGATGGTTGGAAATGCGGCAGATGCGAGCGTTGTCCGGCGGCTCGATCTGCTGGTCGCTGAGGCTGGCCACGTCTTCCACCGCGGACACGCGCAGGCCCAGGGTCTCGCCGTTCTCTTCCAGCACCACCACCCGGGTCTGCATGTCCATCTCGATCGGCGCCGCGCCCAGGTGCACGCCGAGGTCGAGCACCGGCACCACCTGGCCGCGCAGGTTCATGATGCCGAGCATGGCCGGCGGCGTGCCGCGCAATGCCAGCAGCGGCACCGGCAGCACCACTTCCTGCACCTTCAGCAGTTCCAGGGCGTAGGCCTGCTCGCCGCAGCGCAGGCGCAGCCAGCGGGTGCGGCGCTCGGCCAGGCGTTCGGGGGCGATGGCCGAGCCATGCGGCACGGCCGGTGCCATGAAGGCCTGCAGGTTCGGCGGCAGCTTCGCGCCGGCGGCCTGGGCGCGGCTGGCTTCGGCGCGGCGTTCCGGC
>NZ_AQOI01000372.1:0-3971 GCF_000364665.1 Xanthomonas sp. SHU 199 | reverse complement strand
CAGCGCCTGCTCGCCGCTGGCGTAGGGGCCGAGCAGGCCTGCGCGCGCTTCCACCGCGCGCGCGTCCCAGTCCTGCGTGTCCAGCGCGGCGGCGACCGCGCGCGCATGCACGCTGGACTCCTGGCGCACGTCCAGCCGCGCCAGGTGGAAGCCGAAGCTGCGCACCCGCCACAGCAGGCGCCGCACCGCGAACCAGCCGGCGTGCAGGCCCTTGTTGGCCTGCAGGCTGTCCAGGATCAACTGCAGATCGCTTTCCAGTTCGGCCGGCGCGGCATAGGCACCGGGCGCGTCGTCCAGGGTCGCCTGCAGGCGCGCGCGCATCAGATCGTTGAGCAGGCGGTACGGCATGTCGCCGTGGCGCGGCCGCGAGCGCGCCGCGGCTTCCGGCAGCAGTTGCCGGTAACGCTCCAGTTGCTCCAGCAGCGGCGCGCTGACCGCGACCAGGGTGGTCGATTGGCTGAGCAGGCTGGCGAGCTGCCAAAGTTCCTTCAGATAGCGCTCCAGCACCGCACGCCGCTGCGCGTCGAGGGTGGCGGTGATGGTGGCGGCATCGACGTTGGGGTTGCCGTCCATGTCGCCGCCGACCCAGGTGCCGAAGCGCAGCAGCCGCGGCAGGCTCAGCGCCTGCCCGTAGGTCTGCTCGATGGCGTGCTCCAGGGTCTCGTACATCACCGGGATCACCCGGTACAGCACCTGGGTCAGGTAGAAGCCGACATGCTCGCGCTCGTCCTCCACGGTGGGACGCACCGGCGAGGAATCGGCGGTCTGCCACGAGGCGGTCAGCGCCATGCGGAAGCGCGCCGCGTCGGTGGCGCGCTCGCCCGGGGTGCGCAGGCCGTCGAGGTTGTCGACCAGGCTGGCCACCATCAACTGTTCCTTCTCCAGCAGCGCGCGCCGCACCGCCTCGGTCGGGTGCGCGGTGAACACCGGCTCCACGTCGATGCGCGGCAGCCAGTCGCGCAGTTCGTCGATGCCGACGCCCTGCGCCTTGAGCCGGCGCAAGGCGTCGAGCAGGCCGTCCGGCTGCGGCGTGTCGGCGCTGCTGCGCTGGTAATCGCGGCGGCGGCGGATGCGGTGCACGCGCTCGGCGATGTTGACCACCTGGAAATAGGTGCTGAAGGCGCGCACCAGCGCTTCGGCATCGCGCGGTGCGCGGCCGGCGAGTTGCTCGCTCAGCGAGGACAGCGGCGCGGCGCGCTCGCGGCGCGCGATCGCGGTGGTACGGATGCGTTCGATCTCGTCGAGGAACTGCGCCGAGACCTGTTCGGCGAGCAGGTCGCCCACCAGGGCGCCGAGGCGGCGCACGTCGTCGCGCAGGGGAAGGTCGGGGGTGGCGAAGACGATGCTGCTGCGGGACTCGTTCATCGGGAAACGCATGGCTCGGCAGTGGGGGCGCCGCAAGCCTAACCGAAAAGGGAGTGCGTCCCCGTCGGCCGCACGACGGTTTCAAAGCGAACCATTTGCACTGCACAGCAGCGCCCTGCGCCACGGCGGCACGCACGTGCGGCCGTGGCGCAGGCGCGGCTCAGCGCGGCGTGGCGCCTGCCGCAGCCGGCGTGGACGTCGGCGTGGGCGCAGGTCCCAGATAGGTGCGCAGCCAGCGCTCGCTCTCGGCCAGCATCTGCAGCACCGACTCGCGCGCGCGGTAGGCATGCGCCTCGTTGGGCAGCATCACCAGCCGCGCGGTGCCGCCGTTGCCCTTGATCGCCGCGTACATGCGCTCGCTCTGGATCGGGAAGGTGCCGGAGTTGTTGTCCTCGGCACCGTGGATCAACAGCAGCGGATCCTTGATCCGGTCGGCGTAGTTGAACGGCGACATCGCCTGGTACACCGGCTGCGCCTGCCAGTAGGTGCGCTCCTCGGACTGGAAGCCGAACGGGGTCAGCGAGCGGTTGTAGGCGCCGCTGCGGGCGATGCCGGCCTTGAACAGGCGGGTGTGCGCGAGCAGGTTGGCGGTCATGAAAGCGCCGTAGGAATGCCCGCCGATGGCGATGCGATCGCGATCGGCGACGCCGCGCCGCACCACCTCGTCCACCGCCGCCTGCGCATCGGCGACCAGTTGCTCGACGTAGGTGTCGTTGGGTTCGCGCGCACCCTCGCCGACGATCGGCATCGACGGGTCGTTGAGCACCGCATAGCCCAGCGCCAGGAACGCCTGCGGGCCCCAGTAGCCGATCGCGTTGAAGCGGTACGGCGAATCGGTGACCTGGCTGGCGGCGTCGGCGGATTTGAACTCGCCCGGGTAGGCCCACATCAGCATCGGCAGCGGGCCGTCGCGCTTGGCGTCGTAGCCCGGCGGCAGCAGCAGGGTCGCGGTCAGCTCCACCCCGTCCTTGCGCCGATAGCGGATCTGCTCCTTGTGCACGTCGCGCAACTGCGGCGTGGGATGGGTGAAATGGGTCAGTGCCACCGGCTCCGCGTTCGCAGCGTCGAGCCGGTAGAAATTGCGCGGCTCCTGCGGCGTTTCGCGGGTGATCAGAAGGCGCTGGCCGCTGGCGTCGAGCAAGGCCTGCGGCACCGCGTAATACGGCGCCTGCGACTGGAACAGGCGCGTGCTTTTCCGCGTGTCCAGATCGTAGCGATCCAGGAACGGCCGATCGCCCTGCGGCGAGGCGCCTTCGCCGCGCAGGAACAGGCTGTGGCCGTCGGCGGCGATCAACAGGCGCGGATTGCCGGCCGCATCGCGCTCCGTCACCGGCGTGCCCGGATCGGCATAGCGATCTTCCTGCGAACGCTGCACCAGCAGCTGCGGCGCCTGCGCGGGGTTGTCCGGGGCCACGCGCCATTGTCTGGTCTGGCGCGTCTTCCACCAGAACTCGTCGATCAGCGCCAGGTCGCCGCGGCCCCAGGCGATGCCGGCGAAGCGCGACTGCAGGCGCGCCAGCGTCACCGGCGGCGCGGTGAATGGCGCCGCCTGCAGCAGCACCGCGTCGCGCACCGCCGCCTCGCGCGCCGGATCGCCACCGTCCTGGGCCTCGGCCCAGACCAGGGTGGCCGGCGCGTCGCTGCGCCAATCGATGTCGCGCACACCGGTGCGCACCGCATCGTTGCCGGTGGGCAGGCCTTCCACCAGCGGCAGCTGCGCCACCGTGTGCACCAGCTTGCCGGCGCGGTCCAGCACCTCGATGGTGCGCGGGAAGCCACTGGCCGGCACCAGGTAGGAGAACGGCCGCTGCAGGCGCTGCGCCAGCAGATAACGGCCGTCCGGCGACGGCGCCAGCGACAGATACAGGTCGGGAGACGCGATGCGCTGCATCCGCCCGTCGACGTCGACCAGCGCCGGCTGCGCGCGTAGTTGATCGTCGAACTGGCGCGCGTCGGCCTCGTTCTTCAGCAGGTCCTGGTAGGTGCGCAAGGCGGTGGCACCGCCACCGGCGGTCTGCTGCACCGCCGGCCCAGTCGGCACCGCGTCTGCGGGCGGCGCCGCGCCCTGCGCCTGCGGCTGCAGCAACACCAGCAGTTGGCGGCTGTCCGGCATCCACGCATAGCCCTCGCCGGACACCGTGTTGAGCCGCTCGGCGACACGTCGCGCACGCCGCGCAGCGATGTCCACCACCCAGAGTTCGTTGGCGCCGCTGCGCCCGTCGACCCGATTGAAGGCCAGATGCCGCTGGTCCGGTGCCCAGGCCATGCCGGCGATCGACAGCGGCGACGGCAAACCTTCGATCTGCAGCTCGCTGCCGTCGGCGATGCGCAGCAGCCACAGCTTGTCGCCGAAGGCGAAGCGGCTCTGCGAGCGGGTGCGCGGATGGATGCGCAGCCCGGCCAGCTTGAGTTCCGGCTGCGCGACCTGGGCGATGCCGGGCAGCGCAGGCAACTGCAGCATCGCCGCCAGATCGCGCCGTGGGCTCAGCGACAGCTGCGGCGGCCGCGGCGCATCGACGATGGCCTGCAGTGGCGCCGACGGCAGTTGGTAGCCGCTGTCCGCAGGATCGGCGGCAGCAGCAGCCGCGGGTGCCGGGGCCGCGTTG
>NZ_AQOI01000371.1:0-2105 GCF_000364665.1 Xanthomonas sp. SHU 199 | reverse complement strand
TCATTCAAGCCGAAGCCGCTTCGCGGCTCGGCTTAATTCAGGCGTTAGGTGGCCATGGAAATCATCGAAGTGCTCGGATCAAAGTTCGTCGCCCTCTTGGCGCTCCTCGCCTTTACCTATTTTCTTCTAGCGCTCGCTCCGCTACTTTGGCCAGCCAGACGCGCATTTAGCCAGCGCAGTCGTTTGGAACGTCCTTGGCTGTTTACCGCGACGGTTGCTGCGCTGGTCTATGGCTCGGTGTACTTGGTCGTCGCAGTCGTGGGTATTCCCGTACAGGCGTACGTCGTATTTCTCGCTCCACAACTATAGGAAATGGGTCAACCTTACGGCAGCTGGCTGGTCGCTACATCGCGGCTTATCGGCCAATGGTGGTGGCCAGTCCTTCCGATCGCTCTACTCGCTTCCACTGTTGGTCTTACGCGTAAGCTGGCGGCGCGGTGGGCAGGCATCTGCGCAGTGCTGGCCACCTAAAAATTCGTCCGAGCCGACGCCGTTTCGAGGCGCGGCTTAACTCAGGTGTTAGGCCGTTGGCATGAACTCAGTGCAGACCAAAAGATCGATCCTGCTAGGCACACTTATCGCTCCTCTCGGGGCGCCAGTGGCATTCTTGCTGTACTCGCTGGCGTCCGCTCTAGTGCGGGAGGGGCTGCCAGGGCTCAACGATTGGCCCATTGCCGTTGTAATCTATTTTTCTTTCGGTCTACCCATCGCATATGGAACGATGGTCGCTATCGGCTTACCCTACGTCACGTGGCTTCGGCGCGCTGGCTATTTGAGTTGGCTCAGTGTATGCGCTGGTGCTGTCATAGCCGGAACATTTTCGCTGCCGGGCAGTCTCATGCTTCTAGGCGTTGGCTCACAGCCCTATCTTGCCAATTTCGCAGCTGGCGGCTTTATCGGTCTCGTTTGTGGCGTATTGTTTTGCGTTGTTACGGGGCCTAAAAATTTATTCAAGCCGGCGCCGCTTCGCGAAGCCGCCAACTCAGGTGTTAGGCGGTAGTGTTGTGCGTGCGGCGCGACTTACGCCATCGGTGACAGCGATAGCGCTTCAGCGGTCGGCCTCGGTTCGCAATCCTCACGTCTACCGCCATCGGATCGCCCGCTACTTGGTCATCCAGCTTCGTTGCTCTGCTGCGCTCATTGCCTATGGTTTCGGTCACATCCAGCGGCCAGCATCTCGGGCGAGCCCCAATACCGCTATTTGTGGCATGCTCGGCTATTGGCGCAAGTGCTGGGGAGCACGCTTCTTGCTCACCACCTCCTGGCACGATCGTCTAACTATTCATTCAAGCCGACCCCGCTCCGCGGTGCGTCTTAACTTAGGAGTAAGGTTGCACCCCCAATGTCCAGCATTGTGAACGGCTACATCCACTGCTTCCGCTCGGAGACTGACGTCGAGGCCCATAACAGAAGGGTGCTTGAAGGTCTTGGCGATACAGGATCTTTGCTAGTCAGGCCCATGTTCTCGTTGTTACCAAACCATCGCGGACATAGTTACTACGGCCATCTCATCCACTTCGCCGCCTACTACAAAGAATTTTGGGATCTAGAGGAGGAATGGATAGTGGGCTACGAGAGCCTTTTGGAGGCACTAGTATGGGATTCATCGGAAGTAATGCATCAATGGACTGGCGCACGCACTGTGTGGCAATCCCAGGGCAGCCAGCAGATCGAGAGTATCAGCGGCATGAAAGTGGTCACCAGAAAGATATTTCCTTACGATCTTGCCGCGGGCGCAACCTAACCAATCATTCAAGCCGACGCCTTCGGCGCGAATTAACTCAGGCGCCAAGGCCCAAGCAGCATTTCCTCGAAAATGTGATGATCAATGCCCGACCTAAACGCTATTCGTTCAATTTCCATCTCGCTCACTGAAGACGAACTACGCTACTTAGTCTCATGTGGCAGCGCTCTGGTAATGAACGTGCCCCAAGCATCGTTACCCACCTACACACACTTCTCGAAATATCAAATCATTGATTTTTCCAGGCGAATTCGCAGCCTCATGAATTTCCACAATATAGACATGTAGGCATCCAGTCCTGAACGGTTTGGGGAAAAAATTCATCCAAGCCGACGCCGCTTTGCGGCGCGGCTTAACTCAG
>NZ_AQOI01000370.1:0-10331 GCF_000364665.1 Xanthomonas sp. SHU 199 | reverse complement strand
GGCCGCCGTCGCCGCCGCCCAGCGTGGGTGGTCGGGTACCGACGCCGTGGCGCGACATGGACCGCCTGCGGCGTCCGGACGCGCTCAATTCGGCACCGCGGCCGCAATCGATGCAGCCGGCCCGGCCGGCGATGCAGCGGCCCGAGGGCATGCAGCGCCCGCCGGCGCCGCGCCCCGGCAATATGGGTCGCAGCAATGGGACACGTCGCACACTCGAACCCTAAGAAAGGGCTTGCGTTCGCCTGTTCCAGCACGCACTCTACGTCTTACGGGGTGACCGCCTGCGTCGCTTTATGACCCGAAGGGGTCGACCCCACCGTCTATGTCGATGTCCGACAGGGAAATCTGGATCCCCCCTGTTCCGGCCCTGTCGGGCGTCGGCGCCTCACAACGAAAAGCCCCGGTCCGCCGGGGCTTTTCGCGTTGGGGCCTTGCCATTGCTGGCGTGGCGCCGGCGACCGCCGGAAAGACGGGCATAAAAAAGGGCCGGTAGTCCCCCGACTACCGGCCCCCAGCTCCCCCAACGTGCGCGTGACTGGCCCCTGTTCCAATTCCAGTCATACGCCCCTGACGCATTGCCACGTTGGGTGCAGTGGGAATATCTGCAGATTGCGTGCCAACTTGAGGCCCGGATCCGCAATTTGTGATGCAACCGCTAAAATTCCTGTTCACACCCCGGGCGACGTCCCGTGTCGCCCCCTGCCGCCGGCCCCGCGCCGGCCGACGAGACCCCGATGAGCGATTCCTTCTACCGCCATGACGTGATCGTGATCGGCGGCGGCCATGCCGGCACCGAGGCGGCGCTGGCGTCCGCGCGTGCCGGCGCGCGCACCCTGCTGCTGACCCACAACGTGGAGACGGTGGGGGCGATGAGCTGCAACCCGGCGATCGGTGGCATCGGCAAGGGCCACCTGGTCAAGGAGATCGACGCGCTGGGCGGGGCGATGGCCCACGCCGCGGATCTGGCCGGCATCCAGTGGCGGACCCTCAATGCCTCCAAGGGCCCGGCGGTGCGTGCGACCCGCTGCCAGGCCGACCGCAGCCTGTACCGCAGCGCGATCCGGCGCCTGGTCGAGGCGCAGCCGAACCTGACCGTATTCCAGGCCGCGGTGGACGACCTGGTGATGGACGGCGAGCGCGTGCGCGGCGTGCTGACCCAGACCGGGCTGCGCTTCGAGGCCGCGGCGGTGGTGCTGACCGCCGGCACCTTCCTGGCCGGCAAGATCCACATCGGCCAGACCCAGTACGCCGGCGGCCGCGCCTGCGATCCGCCGGCCACCGCGCTGGCGCAGGCGCTGCGCGACGGCCGCTTCGGCGTGGACCGGCTCAAGACCGGCACCCCGCCGCGCATCGACGGGCGCAGTCTGGACTACGCGGCGATGGAGGAACAGCCCGGCGACGATCCGCTGCCGGTGATGTCGTTCCTGGGCGAGGTGGCGCAGCATCCGCGCCAGGTCTCGTGCTGGATCACCCACACCACCGAGCGCACCCACGCCATCATCCGCGGCGCGCTGGACCGCTCGCCGCTGTACACCGGCCAGATCGAAGGCATCGGCCCGCGCTACTGCCCCTCGATCGAGGACAAGGTGGTGCGCTTCGCCGAGAAGGCCAGCCACCAGATCTTCGTCGAGCCGGAAGGCCTGGACGTGGTCGAGATCTACCCCAACGGCATCTCCACCTCGCTGCCGTTCGACGTGCAGCTGGAGCTGGTGCGCTCGATCCGCGGCTTCGAGCGCGCGCACATCACCCGCCCCGGCTACGCCATCGAGTACGACTTCTTCGACCCGCGCGGGCTCAAGGCCTCGCTGGAGACCAAGGCCATGCCCGGGCTGTTCTTCGCCGGCCAGATCAACGGCACCACCGGCTACGAGGAAGCCGCCGCGCAGGGCCTGATCGCCGGCCTCAACGCCGCGCGCCAGGTGCTCGGGCTGGAACCATGGTCGCCGCGCCGCGACCAGGCCTACATCGGCGTGCTGATCGACGACCTGATCACCCACGGCACCAGCGAGCCGTACCGCATGTTCACCAGCCGCGCCGAATACCGGCTGCAACTGCGCGAGGACAACGCCGACGCGCGCCTGACCGGCATCGGCCACGAGTTGGGCATCGTCGACGAAACGCGCTGGGCGCGCTTTCAGGCCAAGCAGGAGGCGGTGGCGCGCGAGAACGAGCGCCTGCGTGCGCTGTGGGCCACGCCGGGCAACGCGCTGGGCCGCGAGGTCGCGGCGACGCTGGGCGTGGCGGTGAGCCGCGAGACCACCGTGCTGGACCTGATCAAGCGCCCGGAACTGGACTACGCCGCGCTGATGCGGGTGCCCTCGCTGGGCCCGGGCGTGGCCGACGCGCAGGTGGCCGAGCAGGTGGAGATCGGCATCAAGTACGCCGGCTACCTGGACCGCCAGCGCGACGAGATCGCCCGCCAGCAGCGCCACGAGGACACCCCGATCCCGCCCGCCTTCGACTACGCGCAGGTGCGCGGGCTGTCGGCCGAAGTACAGCAGAAGCTCGAGCGCGTGTGCCCGCAGACCGTGGGCCAGGCGCAGCGCATCCCCGGCATGACCCCGGCGGCGATCTCGCTGCTGCTGGTGCACCTGGAACGCGCGCGCCGCAGCCGGGTGGCGTGATGGCGCATTCGATCGACGTTGCAGCGACCGCGCCCTCCGCCTCGCCCGACATGGCGATCCACCCGATCGCCGCCGACAAGCGCGCTGCCGTGCTCGCCGCGCTGCAGGACATCGAACAGCGCCACGACGTCCGCATCCTGCTGGCCTGCGAATCTGGCAGCCGCGGCTGGGGCTTTTCCTCGCCCGACAGCGACTACGACGCGCGCTTCGTCTATGTGCATCGGCCGGACTGGTACCTCACCGTCAACGAACGGACCGGGCCTGGCGAACCGCAGCGCGACGTGATCGAGTTGCCGATCGACAGCGACCTGGACGTCAGCGGCTGGGATCTGCGCAAGGCCTTGCGCCTGGTGTCCAAATCCAACCCGACCTTGCTGGAGTGGCTGCAGTCGCCGGTGGTGTACCGGCAGGATGCGGCGGCCGTGGCGACGCTGCGGGAGATGGCCGAGCGCTTCTATTCGCCGGTGGCGACCTGGTGGCATTACTTCAACATGGCCAAGGGCAACTACCGCGGCTATCTGCGCGGCGAGCGCATCCGCACCAAGAAGTATTTGTACGTGTTGCGGCCGGTGCTGGCCTGCCAGTGGATCGAGCGTGGGCACGGCATGCCGCCGATGGCCTTCGCCTCGCTGCTGGACGCCCTGGTTCCCTCTGGCGCCCTGCGCGAGGCGATCGATGCCTTGCTGGACAAGAAACGCGCATCGGCCGAAGTCGAAGACGGCCCGCGGATTCCGGCGATCAGCGATTTCCTGGACGCGGAACTGGACAGGATGGAAGCAGGCGCCCCGCAACTGCCCGCCGGCAGCGGCGACCAGCGCGCGCTGGACGACGCCTTCCGGCAGTTGCTCCGCGCCGCCACCCCGCGCTGAGGGCGTCACAGCAGACGGGCTGCGTGTCAGCCTGCAGATCTGCGGCGGGTGCGTTGCGCTCGGTCGATGTGAGCAAAGCGTCCAGCGCACGCAGGAGCGGCTTCAGCCGCGACCGGGAGCGCACATCGGCAATGCCCTGTCGCGGCTGAAGCCGCACCTACGACGGATGCGACGGGTGCAGTGCGGCGGGCGGAGCAGCGCGCGCCACCACGGGCGACGATTGCCGGGGCGTGGGACGCGCTGCGGTTTGGCTTATTCCTGCGCGGCCACCGGCAGCAGCCGCTGGCGCAGCAGCAGCGCGGCCAGGTCCAGGGTTTCGCCGGCCGCGCGCATCACCCTGCCCATGTTGATGAAGCCGTGGATCATGCCGGGGTGGACGCGCACCAGGGTTTCCACGCCGGCTTCGCGCAGGCGCTGCGCGTAGTGCAGGCCTTCGTCGTGCAGCGCGTCGCGGTCGGCGAGCACCACCAGCGCCGGAGCGACGCCGGCCACGTCCGGCGCGACCACCGGCGAGATGCGCCAGTCCGACCCCAGCGACGGGTCGGGCAGGTACTGACGGTCGAAGTAGCGCATCGCCGCTTCGGTCAGCGGCGGGATGCCGGCGTTGTGCACGCGCGAGGGGAAGGGATTGTCCGCCCGCAGGTTGGTCAGCGGATAGATCAGGATCTGGCAGCGCAGGGCGATGCCGGCATCGCGCGCGGCCAGCGCGGCGCTGGCCGCCAGGGCGCCGCCCATGCTGTCGCCGGCGACGGCCAGGCGCTGCGGATCGGCACCGACCTCGGCCGGGTGCGCGGCCACCCAGTGCACCACCGCGATCACGTCCTCGATGCCGGCCGGCGCCGGATGTTCGGGCGCCAGCCGGTAGTCCACCGCCAGCACCTGGCAGCCGGCACGCGCGGCCAGTTGCCGGCACACGTCGTCGTGCGAATCGAGGTCGCCGACCACGCCACCGCCGCCGTGTGCATAGAGGCAAGTGGGGGCCGGACCGCCGTCGAGGCCGTGCGGGCGGTACAGGCGCAGCGGAATCGGCGCGGCCGGGCCCGGTGCCTGCAGGTCGCGGACCTCGGCCATCTCCACGCGCGGGAAACCGAATTGCGCGGCGACGCCGCGCATCATCGCCCGCGCCTGGGGCAAGGGCAGTTCCTCCATCGGCGGCTGCCCGGACTGCTGTGCCTGGGCGAAGAAACGCACGACGTCTGGATCGAAATACATGGGTGGCCCTCCCGGGGCGGCTGCGCAAGCGGCGTCGAGCGGATTGTTATGCTCAATAACCATTTCCGCAAATAAGCGAACCGGAACGCCGATGCGCGGTAGCCGACGGGTCAGCGGCAGGCGGCCGATCGTCACGGCGCGGATGCGCGTGCAATGCAGGCGCGGCGAGGCGTTGCGCGGCTTGGGGCTCGCACTGGCGACCGGGCGCGCACGCGTCGCCGCCACATTGCGGCGCAGCATGGACTTGCGCGCTGCGCGCCGGAACGCGGCTCAGTCGTCCTGCGCGGCGGCTTCGCGGCCCTGCTGGCGGATGATGGCTTCCTGCCGCGCGTCCTCGATCGAGGCGCGCACCGCGCGCACGTCGGCGCGGCGGGTGTCGAAGGTGAAGCGGCCGGTGAGCGCGCTGTCCGGGCGCAGTGTGCCCTTCTCGTACAGCGCCCACATCTCCTCGCCGTAGTGGGTGGCGTTGAGCTCGGGCGCGAAGCGGCCCAGGCAGTCGCGCAGGTTGTGCACGTCGCGCAGCAGCATGCTGCGGGCGGCGTTGTTGCCGGCGGCGCTGACCACCTGCGGGAAATCGATCACCACCGGACCATCGGCGGCGACCAGCACGTTGTATTCGGACAGGTCGCCGTGGACCAGGCCCAGGCACAGCATCTTCACCACGTCGCCGACCAGCTGCGTGTGGAAGGCGCGCGCCTGCTCCGGTTCCAGTTCCACCTCGCCCAGGCGTGGCGCGCTCTGCCCGTCGGCGTCGGTGACCAGGTCCATCAGCAGCACGCCGTGGAAGTAGCCGCGCGGCTGCGGCACGTGCACGCCGGCGTCCACCAGCTGGTACAGAGTGTTGGCCTCGGTGTCCTTCCACGCGGCTTCCTGCTCGCGGCGGCCGAACTTGCTGGCCTTGCCGATCGCCCGCGCCTGGCGGCTGCCACGCACCTTGCGCCCTTCCTGGTACTGCACGCGGGCCTGGAAGCTGCGCTGCGCCATGTCCTTGTAGACCTTGGCGCAGAGCACGTCGTCGCCGGCCTGGACCACGTAGACCGCGGCCTCCTTGCCGCTCTTGAGCGGGCGCAACACGCCGTCGATGACGCCATCGTCGATCAGCGGCTGCAGGCTCGGGGGGATCTTCATCGGGTGCGGCGTACCTGGAGTGAGTCGCCGCGATTATGGCCCAAGGCTGGCGTGGCGCCCGGCGTGCCGGTGCGGCGCCGACGGTGTCGCCAACGCGCCGGAGATACGTACGGAGCGGCTTGCGGCCTGTGCGACGAACGATTAGGCGTCGCAGCGGCGCCCGGCATTTGTCTACGACGGCCGCCGAGGTGTACCGCCGCGTTCAGCTTTCGAGACGGTGGCGCAGGGCTGTCGTGTTGTGTGCGGCGAGGACGCGCGCGAGGCGTTGCCTGGGTGGATGGTTGGATAGGCGTTCGACTGCCGTCGCGTCGGGACTGAAGTCCCTCCCACAGGAAGCGCCTCCCGCACTGGGAAACAGGGCGTCGCATGCTTGCGCACGGTCAGGTTCCGTCATGAAGACGGCGGTACGGCGGCTGCCGTGTTGGTTGCCACGGGGATGTCGCATAGGGCCTCGTCTGGGTCGATGGTTGAACCGCCGTCCGAGTCCATCGCGTCGGGACTGAAGTCCCTCCCACAGAAGAGCGTCGTGCGTGGCGACGCTTCTGCACGCTCAGGCCTGCCTCAGGGCTGGCCTCAGGCCAGCCCAGGCCCGGCCTCGCGCTGTCTCGGTTCCGGCTCAGGGCGAGGCAGCGACCTGGGCCTGGGCGTCGGCACCACCGCCGAGCACCTGGTACAGGGTGACGCGGTTGCTGGCGTCCTGCAGGCGCAGTGCGATCAGCGCCTGCTGCGCGGCGAACAGCGAGCGTTGCGCATCCAGCACCGGCAGGTGGCCGTCCAGGCCGGCGCGGTAGCGCGCGTCGGCCAGGGTGTAGCTGCGCTGGCTGGCGTCGACCAGGGCCTGCTGCGCGGTCAGCTGCGCCTGCAGGTGGTCGCGCGTGGCCAGGGCGTCGGCCACTTCGGCGAAGGCCGACTGGATCGCCTTCTCGTACTGCGCCACGGCGATGTCCTTGCCGAGCTTGGAGGCGTCCAGCGAGGCCTTCAGCGCGCCGGCGTGGAAGATCGGCGCGGTGATGCTGGGCACGAACGACCAGGTGCGGCTGCCGGCGGAGAACAGCGTGGACAGCGCATCGCTGCTGCGCCCGGTGGACGCGGTCAGGCTCAGCGACGGGAAGAACGCCGCGCGTGCGGCGCCGATGTCGGCGTTGGCCGCCTGCAAGGTGTGCTCGGCGGCGAGCACGTCCGGGCGCTGCAGCAGCACCGTCGAGGACAGGTGCGCCGGCAGCGGCGCCAGCGCCACGCTGTCCTGCATCGCCTGCGCGGTCGGCAGCAGCGCTGCGTCCACCGGCGCGCCGACCAGCAGTTGCAGCGCATCGCGCGCCTGCGCCAGCTGGGTGGCGGCGCTGGCGACGGCCACGCGCGCCGACTCCACGCTGGTCTGCTGCTGCGCCAGGTCCAGCCCGGACGCGCTGCCGATGCTGTGGCGGCGCTCGGTCAGTTGCAGGGTCTGCGCCTGGCTGTCCAGGGTCTGCTGCGCCAGCGCCAGTTGCGCCTGGTCCGCGCCCACGGTCAGCCACGCCGCGGCGACCTGGGCAACCAGGGTCAGGCGCACGTTGCGCTGGTTTTCCGCACTGGACAGCCAGTTCTGCAGGGCTTCCTGCTTGAGACTGCGCAGTTGCCCGAACAGATCCAGCTGCCAGCTGCTGAGCCCGACCTGCAGGGTGTCGCTGGTGCTGACCTGGGAGACGCCGTCGTCGTTGCTGGCGGCGCTGCTGCGGCTGCGGCTCATGCTGGCGTTGGCGTCGAACGACGGCAGTTGCGCGGCGCGCTGGAGGCGGTACTGCGCGCGTGCCTTGTCGATGGACAGCACCGCCACGCGCAGGTCGCGGTTGTTCTGCAAGGCCAACGCGATGGTCTGGCGCAGCCGCGGATCCAGGAACACCTGCTGCCAGTCCGGCATCGCCAGCGTGTCGGTGGCGGCGCCCGCGGCGGGCGCCGCGTCGACCGCGGCCAGGTCGGCCGGCACGGGTGCCGCCGGGCGTACGTAGGTGGGCGCCAGGGTGCAGCCGGACAGGGCCAGCAGCGTGGCCACCGCCACGCTCATGCGGGTCAACGCGCTCATGCCTGCGCCTCCGGCTTGGCGACCGCCGGTCCGGGGAACATCCGGCGCACGATCACGTAGAACAGCGGCACGAAGAACAGGCCCAGGGTGATCGAGGCCAGGGTGCCGCCGGTGACGCCGGTGCCCAGCGAGTGGCGCGCGGCCGAGCCGGCGCCCTTGCTGAACACCAGCGGCAGCACGCCGAGCAGGAACGCCAGCGAGGTCATCAGGATCGGCCGCAGGCGCATCTGCACCGCGTGCAGGGTGGCGGCGAGCAGGCTTTCGCCGCGGTGTTCGAGGTCGCGCGCGAACTCGACGATGAGGATGCCGTTCTTCGCCGCCAGGCCCACCGTGGTCAGCAGGCCGACCTGGAAGTACACGTCGTTCTCCAGCCCGCGCAGGGTCATCAGCAGCACCGCGCCGAACACGCCCACCGGCACCGCCAGCATCACCGCGAACGGAATCGACCAGCTCTCGTACAGCGCCACCAGGCACAGGAACACGAACAGCAGCGAGATCGCATACAGCGCCGGCGCCTGGTTGGCCGACAGCTTTTCCTGGTAGGCCATGTCCGACCACGCGTAGCCGAAGCCGTGCGGCAACTGCTTGCTGAGTTCGGCCATCGCGTCCATCGCCGCGCCGGAGCTGACCCCGGGCACCGCCTGGCCGGTCAGCTCCATCGCCGACACGCCGTTGTAGCGTTCCAGCGCGGCCGGTGCGCTGGTCCAGTGCGAGCGGGTGAACGCCGACATCGGCACCATGTCGCCGCCGCCGTTGCGCACCGTCCAGCGGTCCAGGTCCTGCGGCGCCATGCGTGCGTCGGCGTCGCCCTGCACGTAGACCTTCTTGATGCGGCCCTTGTAGATGAAGTTGTTGACGAAGTCGCCGCCGAGCGCGCTGTTGAGCGTGGCGTTGATGTCGCCCGGGTCCACGCCCAGCGCCTGCGCCTTGGCGTCGTCGATCTTGACCGCGTACACCGGCGCGTCTTCCAGGCTGGCGTAGCGCACGTTCATCAGCTTGGGATCGTGCTGGGCCAGCCGCAGCAGCTTGTCGCGCGCGGCGACCAGGGCGGCATGGCCGGCGCCTTCGTAGTCCATCAGTTCGAAGGTGAAGCCGGAGGCGTCGCCGAGGCCGGTGATCGCCGGCGGCGAGGTCACGAACAGTTCCGCGTCGGGCACGTCGGCCAGCGCCTTGTTCAGATGGTCGGCGATGGTCGCGGCATCGTCGTCGCGGTCGTCCCAGTCCTTCAGCCGCACGAAGGCCATGCCGACGTTCTGGCCGGCGCCAGTGACGCTGAAGCCGGCCGAGGACAGCACCGAGCGCACGCCCGGATCCTTCAGCGCGGCCTTGGTCAGCCGGTCGGTCACCGCCAGGGTCTGCTCCAGGGTGGAGCCGGCCGGCAATTTGACCAGCACGTTGAGCATGCCTTCGTCCTCGTCGGGCAGGAACGCACCGGGCAGGCGCCACAGCAGCAGGCCGGTGACCGCGATCAGCAGCGCATAGGCGAGCAGGCCCAGCGCGCGCTTGCCCAGCACCCGTTCGACCAGCGTGCGGTAGCGCTCGGACAGGTGCCGGAAGCGGGTGTTGAACCAGATGAAGAACCAGCCCAGGCGCCCGTGCGAGCCGATCGGCGCCTCGCCCTGGTGCAGCGGCTTGAGGATGGTCACGCACAGCGCCGGGGTCAGGGTCATCGCCACCAGCACCGACAGGATCATCGAGGCGGCGATGGTGATGGAGAACTGCCGGTAGATCACGCCGGTGACGCCGTTGAAGAACGCCATCGGCACGAACACCGCGGTCAGCACCAGCACGATGCCGACCAGGGCGCCGCCGATCTGCTGCATCGAGCGCAGCGTGGCTTCCTTCGGCGGCAGGCCTTCCTGGCCCATCACCCGCTCCACGTTCTCCACCACCACGATGGCGTCGTCGACCAACAGGCCGATCGCCAGCACCATCGCGAACATGGTCAGGGTGTTGATCGAGTAGCCGAACGCGGCGAGCACGCCGAAGGTGCCCATCAGCACCACCGGCACGGCGATGGTCGGGATCAGCGTGGCGCGCCAGTTCTGCAGGAACAGGTACATCACCGCCACGACCAGTAGCACCGCCTCGATCAGGGTGATGACCACTTCCTTGATCGAGGTGGTGACGAACGGCGTGGTGCTGAAGGCGATGTGGTAGTTGAAGCCGTGCGGCCAGTACTGCTTGAGTTCCTGCAGGCGCTGGTCGATGGCCTTGGAAGTCTCCACCGCGTTGGCGTCGGAGTTGAGCTCGATGCCCAGCGAGGCCGAGGGCTTGCCGTTGAAGCGGGTGATGCTGTCGTAGGTCTCCGGGCCCAGGCCGATCCTGGCCACGTCCGACAGGTGCACGGCGGCGCCGCTGGCATCGCTCTTGAGCACGATCGCGCCGAACTGCGCCGGGGTCTGCAGGCGGCTGCGGGTGGTTACGGTAGCGTCCAGG
>NZ_AQOI01000369.1:0-2587 GCF_000364665.1 Xanthomonas sp. SHU 199 | reverse complement strand
CGGGCTGGCCGCCGATCTCGCCGGCGGACACGTCGGTGTTCTGCGACTGCAGCGCGTTCTCCACGTCCGAGGGCATCAGCGCGTACTTGCGCAGCTTCTCCGGGTCCAGCCAGATGCGCATGGCGTATTCCGAGCCCATCGGCTGGATGTTGCCGACGCCGCTGACGCGGCTGATCTGGTCGTCGATGTTCGATTCCATGTAGTTGGCGACATCGAAGTTGTCCATGCTGCCGTCGTCGGAGGTGAACGCCACCACCTCGAACAGCGAGCCGCTGGACTTGGTAATGACCAGGCCGTTCTGCTGCACCGCCTGCGGCAACACCGACATCACCGACTGCAACTGGTTCTGCACCTGCACCTGCGCGGTGTCGGCGTTGGTGCCGGTCTCGAACACCAGGTTGACCTGCGCGGTGCCGTCCGAGGCGCTGGTGGAGGTCATGTACAGCAGGTGGTCCAGGCTCTGCTGCGACTGCTCGATCAGCTGGGTGACGGTGTTTTCCACCGTCTGCGCCGAGGCGCCGGTGTAGGTGGCGCGCACGGTGATGGTGGGCGGCGCCATGTGCGGATAGCGTTCGACCGGCAGCCCATGGATGGCCAGCATGCCGATCAGGACGATGACGATGGCCATGACCCAGGCCACCACCGGGTGGTTGACGAAGAAGCGCGACATGCGGGAGTCCTCAGTCGGCCTGGGCGTCGTCGCCCGGCAGCGCCGGCGCGGCATCGAGCTGGGCGGCGGTGAGCGGATACGGCTGCGCCGGCTTGCCGAGTTCGGCGCGGCTGCCGTTGACCACGATCAGGCGCTCGCCCGGCTTGAGCCCGGACTCCACCAGCCAGTCGTGGCCGATCGCCTCGCCGGTGCGGATGTGCCGCTCCACCACCTTGTTCTGCGCGTCGAGCAGCTTCACGACGGGCTCGCCCTTGCTGTCGCGGGTCACCGCCTGCTGCGGCACCAGCACCGCGCCCTGGTCGGTGGCCATCGGCAGCACCGCGCGCAGGTACATGCCCGGCAGCAGCAGGTGCTCGGGATTGGGCACCACCGCACGCAGGGTGACGTTGCCGGTACCGGCATTGACCTGGGTGCCGACGAACTCCAGCGTGCCGGCGTGCGGATAGGTGCTGCCGTCCTCCAGCCGCACCTGCACCTGCGCCTTGCCGTCGATGGCGTGGATCTGCCCGGCGTCGAGCTGGCGGCGCAGCGCCAGCATCTGCGTGCTGGACTGAGTGACGTCCAGGTAGATCGGATCCAGGCGCTGGATGGTGGTCAGCGCCGCGTCCTGCGCGGCGGTGAGCAGCGCGCCGACGGTGTAGGCGGAGGTGCCGATGGTGCCGGAGATCGGCGCGGTGATGCGGGTGTAGTCGAGGTTGATGCGCGCCGCCTGCAACGCCGCCTTGGCCGCGACCACCGCCGCCTCGTCCTGGCGCAGCGCGGACACCGCGTCGTCGGCGTCCTGCTTGCTGGCCGCGTCCATGTCGGTGAGGCTGCGGGTGCGCTCGGCCTTGGGCCGCGCACTGGCCAGCGCCGCCTCGGCCTGCACCAGGTTGCCGCGGGCGATGTCGTAGGCGGCCTGGTACGGCGCCGGATCGATCACGTACAGCGCCTGCCCGGCCTTGACCTCCTGGCCCTCCTGGAACAGGCGCTGGCGCAGCAGCCCGCCGACCTGCGGGCGCACGTCGGCGGTCTCGTAGGCCACGGTGCGGCCGGCCAGAGTGCGCTCCAACGGCAGCGTGCGCGCGCCCAGGGTCAGCACCCCCACCCGCGGCGGCGGCGCGGCCGCCGGCTTGTCGCCGGAGCAGCCTCCGGCCACGGCAACGGCCAGCAATACGGCACAGCGAACGGGACGACGAGGCGCCTGGAAACGGTCGGACATGGGGAGTGCGGCTGGGAAGAAACGCGCAACGCTACTCCACGGATGTGTCGCATCGCACCATGTCTGTAACAGTGCGTTGTACGGGCTTCACCAAGGTCGGAGAAACGTCGGAAACCGACACACAGCGTCGCACCGGCGGACGGCGCCATTCGTTCTATTAACGAACACAAATGCGATAATCGCCCATCTTGCCGACGTCGTTTCCCGCCGCGGCATGCCATCGTGCGCACGCCCGCCTTCGCCGCCCTCGTGGCCGGCCGCGGACGCCGTGCGTCTCCCCTGCAGAGGATCGAAAACGTGCAAACCCAATCGGATGTGTCGGCCGGCGGCCGGATATTGCTGTGGAGCGTCGGCCTGCTGCTGGCGCTGATCGGGCTGGCGTTGCTGGTCGGCGGCATCCGCCTGGCCACCCTCGGCGGCAGCCTCTACTTCCTGGCGATGGGCGCGGCCTGCGTGGCCTCGGCGCTGCTGGTGCTGCGGCGGCGCCCGGCCGGCGCCTGGCTGTACGCGCTGGCGTTCGTGCTGAGCCTGGCCTGGGCCTACTGGGACGCCGGCCTGGCGTTCTGGCCGCTGGCGTCGCGGCTGATGATGCCGGCGGTGCTGGCGCTGCTGGTCGCCCTCGTTTATCCGACCCTGCGCCGCGCCCGCGGCCTGCCCGGCGGACGCGGCGCCTATGCGTTGGCGGCGGTGCTGGCGCTGGCCTGCGCCGGCGGCCT
>NZ_AQOI01000368.1:0-511 GCF_000364665.1 Xanthomonas sp. SHU 199 | reverse complement strand
GACGTTGGTAAGCTGCCAGTTGGCGTCGTAGCAGTAATAGTGGTCGCGACCCGGCGCAACGACGTGGGTCAGGTTGTCGAGGACGTCGTAGCTGTAGGTGGCGGTGCCGAACATCGGCGACTCGGCCTTGGTCAGCCGATCCATGCCGTCGTAGGTCATGGTGCGGTTGCCGCGCTGGTTGCGCCCGGTGGCGCCGTCACTGATGGCCGCCACGTTGCCATTGGCATCGTAATCGTAGCCGTCGCTGAGGAACGCCGTGCCGCCGTAGGCATCCTGGCTGGTATCCGGCAACTGGCGCTTGTTTTGCGTCAGGGTGTGGACGATGCCGTTGCCGTAGGTGAACTGCTTGATCGCGCCATTCGGGTAGTAGCTCACGCCGGTGGCATAGCTGCCGGCCTGGGTCGGTTGGCCCAGGGCATTGGGGGCGTAGTCCACCGTCTGTCCCGAGGGATAGCGGTGCGCAGCAAGGTTACCGTTGGCATCGTAGGCGTAGCCCAGCGCCCAGGTCTCG
>NZ_AQOI01000367.1:0-674 GCF_000364665.1 Xanthomonas sp. SHU 199 | reverse complement strand
TTCATGCTCCGCTTCGACCTCATCGGCTACCGCTACGCACCCACCCTCTTCGACCGCAACGCCAGCAAGGTCCATGTCTTCAAGGACAACACGCGTCTCTTCGGCTGGTGGCCGCTCTGGGGCGGGGGCGGCCAACACGAGATCCTCAGCTACGACTGGGCCTGCGTGCGCGCCCAGGTCGTCCGCTTCAAGACCTTCACCGGCACCGTCGCGCAGGACAACGCGGCCCTGCAGATGATCGTGCTGGCTGCGCCCGGCGACACCCGCGTGGTCGGCCAGTTCGGCCTGGGCCTGACCAGCAGCGCCATCGCGGTGCAGCCCCTGCTCGATACCTGGGAGCACATCCGCCGCTTCATGGAGCACGAAGGGCCGCTGTTCGTGGAAGGCGACGGACCCAATCAGGCCTTGTTCGAGATGCGCTTGGTGCGCTGCATCTTCTTCGGCCAGCCCTTCATCGGCCCGGGCAGTGCTGAGCATTGGAAGCACCCCGACCTGGGCGCCATCCTCTGGCAGGTCATCGCCATCCCGCTGTTCCCTCTGACCCTGCTCTACGGCCTGATCCGCTGGGCCAGTTTCCACATCAAGAGCAAGCCCGCATGGCCGCCTGAAGTGCTGGCCAGCGTGGGCGGCGCACCCTTGCATGGCAGCGCGCTGGAAGCCTGGCGCCATGTGGT
>NZ_AQOI01000366.1:0-3544 GCF_000364665.1 Xanthomonas sp. SHU 199 | reverse complement strand
TAGCAGGCCGGCGCCGACGATGCGGCGATCGTCGCCCGCGCCCTGCAATGGATTCGCCGCGACTTCGCCTACACCCTGGAGACGCCGCTGCCCGGCCGCGACGGCGTGGACGAGTTCCTGTTCCAGCAGAAGGCCGGGTTCTGCCAGCACTTCAGTTCGGCGTTCGTGGTGCTGATGCGCGGCGCCGGCATTCCTGCGCGCGTGGTCACCGGCTATGCCGGCGGCACCCGCAATGCGTTCGGGGACTACTGGGTGGTGCGGCGCATGGACGCGCACGCCTGGGCCGAGGTGTGGCTGTCGCAACGCGGCTGGGTGCGGGTGGACCCGACTGCGGCGGTGGCGCCGGAGCGCATCTACGACACCCTGGAGGACCGCCTGGGCAGCGATGCCGGCGCGCAGGGCGGCGGCGCAGACTGGCGCTGGCGCGACCTCGCCGACTGGGCACGACGCGGCTGGAACGACCTGGTGCTGTCCTTCGACGCCACCCGCCAGCAGCGCATGCTCAGTCAGTTCGGCGTACCGAAGCTGGATCCCGGCCAACTGGTGGCCCTGTTCGCCGGGTTCGCGGTGCTGCTGCTGGGTGCGATGGCCTGGTGGCTGGCCCGCGGCGAGCGCGAACGCGATCCGCTGCTGCGCGCCTGGCGGGCGCTGGGCCGACGCTACGCCCGGCGCGGACTGGGCCGCGACCCGCACGAACCGGCCCTGGCCTGGGCGGCGCGCGTACAGCGGGAAACCGGCGATGCGAGCCTGATTCCGCTCAGCCGGCGTTTCGCCGATGCGCGCTACGCTGGCGCTGATTCGGACAGCGCTTCATTGTTGCGCGACCTGCGCAGGCACCGTCCGCCCACTGGAGCATCCCGATGAAGATTCGCCTGCTGTTCCCCGTGATCGCTGCGTTGGCGCTCAGCGCCTGCGCCACCGCCCCCAAGCCGCTGCAGGGCCAGTTCGCGCCCGTCAGCCCGCGCGACTCGGTCGCCGGCCAGCAGGCCGGCGCGCCGGTGCGCTGGGGCGGCAAGATCATCAAGACCACGCCCGGCCAGGGCCAGACCTGCTTCCAGATGCTGTCGCGCCCGCTCAATGCCAGCGGCCGTCCGGACAGCGATGCCGCCGACGCCAGCGATGGCCGCTTCATCGCCTGCCGCGCCGGCTTCTACGACCCGGCGGTGTTCGAGCCCGGCCGCGAAGTGACCTTCATCGGCCACGTGTCCGGCTACGACAACACCCGCATCGGCGAGTACGACTACCGCCTGCCGAAGATGGACGCGGACGTGGTGTACCTGTGGCCGGTGGTGCGCCAGGTCGAAGTGGTGCCCGCCTATCCGTACGGCCCCTGGGGCGGCCCGTGGGGTCCGTGGGGCCCGCGCTGGGGCTGGTGGTAAGCCCTGCGTTTCTGCCGCAACGAAAAACGCCGCTGATCCAGCGGCGTTTTTTTATGTCTGCACGTTCGCGCCAGCCGCTGCTCAGGGCGTACCGAAGCGCCCCAGCGGCGCACCGGCGAGCAGATGCAGGTGCAGATGGAACACGGTCTGCCCGGCGTGCTCGCGGCAGTTGATCACCACCCGGTAGCCGTCCTGGGCCAGGCCCTGCTCGCGCGCATAGCTGGCCGCGGCCAGCACCAGCCGACCGACCAGGGTCGCCTGCTCCGGCGCCAGGTCGTCCAGGGTCGGAATCTCCACCTGCTTGGGAATGAAGAGCACATGCACCGGCGCCTGCGGCGCGATGTCCTTGAAGCCGAGCACGGCGTCGTCCTCGTAGACGATGCTGGCCGGAATTTCGCGACGGATGATCTTGCCGAAGATGGTGTCCATGGAGCGCGCCCGGAACGAAAGAAGGGGCCGCCGTTATAGCCCAATTCGGCGTCGTATCGCAGCCGCGTGCGGCGGTTATTCGCCGGTGCCGGTGCGCGGCACTTCGCTGCGGCTGCCGAAGGCGTGCGACAGCGTGCCGCGATCCACGTACTCCAGCTCGCCGCCGAGCGGCAGTCCCTGCGCCAACCGGCTCGGCCGCACGCCATGCTGGCGCGCCAGTTGCGCCAGGTAATGCGCGGTGGCCTCGCCTTCGACGGTGGAGTTGGTGGCGATGATCAGTTCGGCCACCTCGCCCTGCGCCAACCGCGCGGCCAGCCGGTCCAGGCCCAGCTCGCGCGGGCCGATGCCGTCCAGCGGCGACAGCCGGCCCTGCAGGATGAAGTACAGCCCGCGGTAGCCGGTGGCATGCTCGATCGCCAGGCGGTCGGCCGGCGACTCCACCGCGCACAGCTGCTGGCGGTCGCGCGCGGGACTGGCGCAGATCGCGCAGACCTCGGTCTCGCTGAAATCGCGGCATTGCGCGCAATGACCGATGCGCTCGATCGCCTCGTGCAACCGCTCGGCCAGACGCTGCCCGCCCTCGCGCTCGCGCTCGAGCACGTGATACGCCATGCGCTGCGCGGTCTTCTGGCCGACGCCAGGCAACACGCGAAACGCATCGATCAGTTGTTCGAGCAGGGGCGAGCTCATTGTGGTTGGGGATTCGGGAGTAGGGATTGGGGATTCGTAAAAGAAACATCGCTGTCACGCGATGTTTTCGTAGGAGCGGCTTCAGCCGCGACGGCTTGACCTGACCGGTCGCGGCTGAAGCCGCTCCTGCCAGAGGAATTCACCGAAGCAGGAAGGGCAGCGCACTCGCGAAAAACCGCGAATCCCCAATCCCGAATCCCCAATCCCGGCAACTCAGAACGGCAGCTTCATGCCCGGCGGGATCGGCATGCCGGCGGTGGCCGCACCCATGCGTGCCTTGGATTCGGCATCGATCTTGTTGGAGGCGTCGTTGAACGCGGCGGCGATCAGGTCCTCGGCCATTTCCTGGTCGGCCAGGATGCTCGGATCGATCCGCACCTTGCGGCACTCCTTGGCGCCGGTCAGGGTCACGTTGACCATGCCGCCGCCGGCGCTGCCGGTGACTTCCAGCTTGGCCAGTTCTTCCTGGGCGCGCTGCAGGTTTTCCTGCATCTTCTGCGCCTGTTGCATCAGTTGGGCGATATTGCCGCGCATCGTGGTTCACTCATCGTAGGGACGGATGGAATCGGGGACGACCCGCGCGCCTTGCTGCTGGATCAGCGCCTGCACCGCCGGGTCGTTCATGAACGCGGCCTCGGCCGCGTTCTGGCGCTCGCCGCGTTGCCGGTGCGAGCGCTCATGCAGGGTTTCGGCATCGACCGCGATGCCGCTTTCGATGACGATCTTCGGCCGCTGGCCCAGCGCATCGGCCAGCGCCGCAGCCAGTTCGCCCAGCGAACGCTCCGACTGCAGGTATTCGAAGCCCGGCGACAGCGACAGCCGCAGCACGCCCTCGGCATGGCTGACGAAGGCGGCGTTGGCCGCGAGCTGCCGCGAGGGGCCGCTCAGGCCGCAATCGGCGACCAGTTCCAGCCAGTCCTCGGCGCTGTGCAGCGCACGCGGCGTGTCGGACACGGGGGCATGGGTGCGCGGCGGCGGCGCCAGGGGCGGCACCATCGCCATTTCCGGCTCGGCGGCCGCAGCCGTGGCCGCGGCCGGAACGACCG
>NZ_AQOI01000365.1:0-1609 GCF_000364665.1 Xanthomonas sp. SHU 199 | reverse complement strand
ATGTCAGTACCGTATCTTGGGAATTGCCCGCCGTGGCAGAAAAACAGAAGACCAGCAATGCGAGTGCAAGAAGCGTACAGCGGCGGAGCGATTTCATCGGGCGGTCTGCCTTCTTGGGTGGAAAATCGTGCCTGAGCCGTGAACCAAGCCGGCTCGGGCCGGTCGTGCCTGCATCGAGGCTCATGCATGTGGCCCCAGCATCAGGGTGTACGCGCGAATGCTAGCCGACCTGATCTGATCCTTGGTCATCGATTTGTTGCCGCGCACCGCCTCGGCAGGCACGAGCATGACCGTCGTCCGCCCATCGCCGGTGTTCCAGCCAAAAGCCACGACTTCCTTGTCGGCGAGGAACGACTGATCCCCGTCTTCGATATCCGAACACAGGATGCTGCCGTTCGGCTCGGTGTTGCTCGATGCGGTGACATGCACCAGGCCGATCGCGCTATCGACGAGCACCTGATCCCTGTGACCAGCCGAATTGACCCTCCCTTCCACAACCGAAGCGGTGTGGCCGAGAGACACGAGATGACCGGCGACGATCGACGCCAGGTTCTTTTTGCGATCGAGTTTGCTCTTGCCTGCAATCATGGGATGTCCTGTCGATCAGCAAGGATGCATGGATGGAACCGGACTAAGAGTCACTAACAAAACCTATTTGAACACAGATTCGCAGGTGGCAAAATTGGCGACATGGCCCGTCGCAAAGAGATCCCCGCCGCGCTGCGGAAGCGCATCTAACCGCTGATCCCATCAGTAAAGCCTTCGCCCAAAGGAGGGCGGCCTCGCGTCAGAGATCAGCAGGCCCTCAACGGCATCGTCTATGTCCTGCGTACCGGCATCCCATGGGAAGAACTTCCCCTGGATTTGGGCTACGGCAGCGGCATGACCGGTTGGCGCCGGTTACGCGACTGGCAGGCCGCCGGCGTCCGGCATCGCCTGCATCAGGTCCTGCTGTCCGAGTTGCGGCGAGCCGACAAGCTGGACCTGAGCCGAGCCAGCCTGGACGCGGCCAGTGTGGCCTCCCCACGGGGGGAGCGTACACCGGGCCGAACCCGACCGATCGCGGCAAACTCGGCACCAAGCGGCATCTGATCGTCGACCGCAATGGCATTCACTTGGCGGTCTGCGTGACCGGAGCCAACCGGCACGACGCGGTGGTCTTCGAGGACTGGTCGATGCCCTGCCGACGATCGCCGGCAAGCCAGGGCGCCCGCGACGTTGGTCATGCAAGCTGCACGCCGATTCTGCTTGAATGAACTGTTAGGTGCCAGCCTATTTTTTGACGGTTGGCACCATGAGTAAAAGTATGCAAAGCGCAAGAGTGAACGCAATGGTCGCAAAAGTACGCGAGCCAAATGGAACTGGTCCCCCGAGTGCGAGATAGACGATATAGGCAACAACGCAAGTCACAGACGCTAGGGCCGCCCAATGCGAAACACCCCAGTACCTGTTGCATTTACTGCAACGATGCTCGAAGGCGGGTCCGGATAGGAGCTTCTTGACCAGGCTGACTCCCATCTTTTTGCAGTGTGGGCACTTGAGTGTTCGGAATTCCATTTTTTACACCTACCATCTGAGTTAAGCCGCGCCGCAAAGCGGCGTCGGCTTG
>NZ_AQOI01000364.1:0-424 GCF_000364665.1 Xanthomonas sp. SHU 199 | reverse complement strand
AAATGGCACAGGTCATCAATACCAACGTAATGTCGCTGAACGCTCAGCGGAACCTCAATACCACCAGCGCCAGCCTGGCGACGACGATCCAGCGCCTGTCCTCGGGCCTGCGCATCAACAGCGCCAAGGACGACGCGGCCGGTCTGGCGATCTCCGAGCGCTTCACCACCCAGATCCGCGGCCTGGACGTGGCCTCGCGCAACGCCAACGACGGCATCTCGCTGGCGCAGACCGCCGAAGGCGCGATGGTCGAAATCGGCAACAACCTGCAGCGTATCCGCGAACTGGCGGTGCAGTCGGCCAACGCCACCAACTCCACCACCGACCGTGGCGCGCTGAACTCGGAAGTCAAGCAGCTGGCCTCGGAAATCGACCGCGTCTCCAGCCAGACCAACTTCAACGGCACCAAGCTGCTGGACGGCTC
>NZ_AQOI01000363.1:0-863 GCF_000364665.1 Xanthomonas sp. SHU 199 | reverse complement strand
TTTTGATATCTCCTCTAAGCGATTTGTCCGGCAACCCATTGGTGCCTGGAGCCTCCGCAGGGGGCCATCAATTGGCCAGTGCCGCTGCTGGTATAAGTAACGGCAGTCGGTGCGCAACCTTTAGGGATTTACTGCCGAAAATTTGGCGTTTCGGCGATTTGCGTGACACCAGAAACGCGGCGAAAGGCTTGTTTCGGCCGCGCTTCGTCAAACTTTAGGCGTCTTGCACAAGTCGGGGAAAGAGCGGCCTGGATCGCGCCGAGGGCGATGCGCGCGATGTTCTCGATCGTGTGTCGCGTCGACGACGCGAACGCTTGACCTGCCGGTACGCAGCGCATCGCGACGCGAGGGCTTGGCCATCTCTCCCTCTACCTGTCTGATCGCCTTACGGCCGTCCATGACTATGAAGTAGAAGGAGCGTCGGTTGTCCGGCGATGTAGGCAATGCCGGCGCGCTTTCAGGTCGTGCACTGCGTTGATGACGCATGACAGGCGATCTTGAAGTGCGGCCACGGTCATCGCCAACTGCTGACCGCCATCCAGCCCACTGGTCACGTGTCGCGCGACAGCGCAGGCGGTCGGTGGCCATGGCTGTCTCCCGTCGATCCCGCATAACGGGTCGCATGCACGGGATCGCCGCGAATAGCGTGGCCACGCTGTCAGCTGGCCGTCGCCCTGCCAGTCATGGCAGCGCTCGCCTTCGGCGTCGAGGACCGGCAACGCGCGGAGATGACGCTTCCTCCGGGATGCGACGGCCCGTCGCGGGAAGAGGAAACAAAAAAGGCCCCTCCTTGCGGAGGGGCCTCGGTGGCGCAATGCGGCTGGCGACGCTTAGCCCTGGAGCAGGCTCAGCACGCTCTGCGG
>NZ_AQOI01000362.1:0-2022 GCF_000364665.1 Xanthomonas sp. SHU 199 | reverse complement strand
CGCTTCGCGCCGGACCCTCACCCCAACCCCTCTCCCCGTGGGAGAGGGGCTAAAGCCGCAGGCAGGCCGCCTATAGCAGCGACTTGAGTCGGTACAGCGCTTCCAGCGCCTGCTTGGGCGTGAGTTCGTCCGGATCCAGTGCGGCCAGCGCTTCCTGCGCGGCGGAGGGCGTGGCCGCGAACAGGCCGAACTGCTGCGGTGCGTCCAGCGCCTGCGGCGCCATCTGCGAGGCGTGGCTCTCGCCGCCGCGTTGTTCCAGTTCCGCCAGGCGTCGCCGCGCCTGCGCCACGGTGGTCCGGGGCAGGCCGGCCAGCGCCGCCACCTGCAGGCCGAAGCTGCGGTTGGCCGGGCCGTCCTTGACCGCATGCATGAACACCAGGCGGTCGCCGTGTTCGACCGCGTCCAGGTGCACGTTGGCGATGCCGCTGGCGCCGCCTTCGACCGATTCGTCGGCCAGTGCGGTCAACTCGAAATAGTGCGTGGCGAACAGCGTGTAGCAGCGGTTGTGGTGGGCGAGGTGACGCGCCACCGCGTCGGCCAGCGCCAGGCCGTCGTAGGTGGAGGTGCCGCGGCCGATCTCGTCCATCAGCACCAGCGACTGCGCGGTGGCGTGGTGCAGGATGTAGCTGGTTTCGGCCATTTCGACCATGAAGGTCGATTGGCCGCGCGCCAGGTCGTCGCCGGCGCCGATGCGGGTGAGGATGCGGTCGATCGGGCCGATCACCGCGCGCCGCGCCGGCACGTAGCTGCCGATGTGCGCGAGCAGCACGATCAGCGCGTTCTGGCGCATGTAGGTCGATTTACCACCCATGTTCGGGCCGGTGATCACCAGCATGCGGCGGTCGGGGTGCAGGTCCAGGTCGTTCGGCTCGAACGGCTGCTCGCGCACCGCTTCCACCACCGGGTGGCGGCCGCGTTCGATGCGCAGGCACGCACCGGTCTCCAGTTCCGGCGGGGTCCAGTCCAGCGCCTGCGCGCGTTCGGCGAAGCCGGCCAGCACGTCCAGTTCGCTGAGCGCGGCGGCGGCGCGCTTGAGCGGCTCCAGGCGCTCGCCCAGCGTGTCCAGCAGGCCTTCGTAGAGCAGCTTCTCGCGCGACAACGCGCGCTCGCGCGCCGACAGCACCTTGTCCTCGAAGTTCTTCAGTTCCTCGGTGATGTAGCGTTCGGCGTTGGTCAGGGTCTGGCGCCGGCTGTAGTGCACCGGCGCCTTGTCGGCCTGGCCCTTGCTGATCTCGATGTAGTAACCATGCACGCGGTTGTAGCCGACCTTCAGCGTGGTGATGCCGCTGTTGGCGCGTTCGCGCGCTTCCAGGTCGATCAGGAACTGGTCGGCGTTGGTGCTGAGCCGGCGCAGCTCGTCCAGTTCGGCGTCGTAGTCGGCAGCGATGACGCCGCCGTCGCTGAGCTTGAGCGGCGGCTGCTCGGCGATCGCCGACGCCAGCAGGTGCGCGATCTCGTCGTGCTGGCCCAGCTCCGCCGCCAGCGCGGCCAGTCGCGGCGAATCCAGCGGCGCCAGGATCGCGCGCACCTTCGGCAGCAGGCCCAGGCCGTCGCGCAGGGTGGAGAAGTCGCGTGGGCGTGCCGAGCGCAGGGCGACGCGGGTGAGGATGCGTTCGACGTCGCCGAGCGCGCGGAACGCCTCACGCAGGTCGGCGTCGGCGCCGCGGTCGATCAGCGTGCCGACCGCGTGGTGGCGCTGCACCAGCACCTCGCGCAGGCGCAGCGGACGGTGCAGCCAGCGCCGCAGCAGGCGCCCGCCCATCGGCGTGACCGTGCTGTCGAGCACGCCGAGCAGGGTGTTGCGGGTGTCGCCATCGACGCGCGTGTCAAGCTCCAGGTGGCGGCGGGTGGCCGCGTTCATCGCGATCGCCTCGCCGGCGGTCTCCATCGCGATCGCGGTCAGGTGCGGCAGGCGCTGTTTCTGGGTTTCCTCCACGTAGCCGAGCAGGGCGCCGGCGGCGGCGGTCGCGCGAGGCTTGTCGTCGATGCCGAAGCCGCTCAGATCGTGCAACTGGAAGAACG
>NZ_AQOI01000361.1:0-5766 GCF_000364665.1 Xanthomonas sp. SHU 199 | reverse complement strand
CACCAACCAGCCACGGCGGCCGGCGGCGCACGCCGCGGCGCTCGCGCAGGAACTCCGGCCACTGGTCCTCGTCGGGCACCAGCAGTTCGGCCGGCTCCAGCCGCGCCAGTTCCGCCTCCAGCGCGTCCTCGCTGTCGACCTCGTTGACCAGGAAGCGGCCGCCGGCCAGGTCGGCCCAGGCCAGGCCGTAGCCGTGCTTGTTGCGTGCGATGGCCATCAGCAAGGTGTCGCGGCGCTCGTCCAGCAAGGCCTCGTCGGTCACCGTGCCGGGGGTGACGATGCGCACAACCTTGCGCTCGACCAAGCCTTTGGCAAGCGCCGGATCGCCGATCTGCTCGCAGATCGCCACCGATTCGCCCAGCGCCACCAGCCGCGCCAGATAGCCCTCGTAGGCATGCACCGGCACCCCGGCCATCGGAATCGGCGCACCGCCGGAACTGCCGCGCTGGGTCAGGGTGATGTCCAGCAGCCGCGCGGCCTTGCGCGCGTCGTCGTAGAACAGTTCGTAGAAATCGCCCATGCGGAAGAACAGCAGCAGGTCCGGGTACTCGGACTTTGCGGCGAAGAACTGTTTCATCAGCGGGGTGTGCTCCGCTGCGCTTCCAGGAACGTGGGTCTTTTCTCGATTCTGCATCTGATTCAGTGACTTAATGAGTTTCGGGGTGACTGTCTGTGGACAAGTATGGACGGGTGCCGGCAGCAAATGACAGCGCGGCGCGGCGCCAGCCCGGTGCGTGGTTCGATGCGCCACCTGCCGATCCACGGTGCAACGTCGGGGCCGCACCGTTTCCACGGGCAACGGCAGGAAGGCCAAGCGCGAGACAGCGAATGTCCGGTGCGCACGCAGCATGTGCAATGCCGAGTCCGCAGCAACTGCGTGCGAGTCGTCTCGGCGCCAACTGCAATTGTCCGTAAAAAAGTGGATCGGCGACAGCACGCAGTGCAATTCCCGAGTATGCGGCGGAGGACCGGCCACACGGTGACGCTGTGTCCGTTGAACGACCGTGTGTCGCTTCGGGCAGGACTGTTTCGCCGTTGGAAAAGCTAAGATCCGAGCTTGTGTAGAGCCGGAGGCGTCCATGATCGATCGTCGTACCTTTCTTGCCACGGGGGTCGTGGCCGTCGCCGCGGGCTTCAGCGCATCCGCCGCCCAGATCGTGGCCGCGCCGCGCCCGAAAGGGCCGGCACCGTGGGGCGCCGTGCCAAGCGCGCGGCAGCTGCGGTGGCACCGGTGGGAGCAATACGCCTTCGTGCATTTTGCGATGAACACCTTCACCGACAAGGAATGGGGTTACGGCGACGAAGATCCGCGCAGATTCGATCCCAGCGATTTCTCCGCCGATCAGATCGTCGCCGCGGCCAAGGCGGGCAACCTCAAGGGGATCATCTTCACCGCCAAGCACCACGATGGCTTCTGCCTGTGGCCGACGCGCCTGACCGAGCATTGCATTCGCAATTCGCCCTACAAGAACGGCAAGGGCGACATCGTCGGCGAAATGGCCGCGGCGTGCCGGCGTGCCGGCCTGGCCTTCGGCATCTATCTCTCTCCCTGGGATCGCAACCACGCCGAGTATGGCCGTCCCGGCTATCTCGACTATTTCCGCAAGCAGATCGTCGAGCTGTGCACGGGTTATGGCGACCTGTTCGAGTTCTGGTTCGACGGCGCCAATGGTGGCGACGGTTACTACGGCGGAGCGCGCGAAACCCGCAAGATCGATGCCCCCGCCTACTACAACTGGCCGCGGATGATCGAGCTGGTCCACCAACACCAGCCGATGGCCTGCACCTTCGATCCGCTGGGCGCAGATATCCGTTGGGTCGGCAACGAAGAGGGCGTGGCCGGCGATCCGTGCTGGCCGACCATGCCCAATGCGCCTTACACGCAGGAAAACGGCAACGCCGGCGTGCGGGGCGGGGCGCTGTGGTGGCCTGCGGAAACCAACACCTCGATCCGCCCGGGCTGGTTCTACCATGCCGACGAAGACGGCAAGGTGCGCAGCCCGGAGAATCTGGTGCGCTACTTCGATACCTCGGTCGCACGCGGCACCAACATGAACCTCAATCTTCCGCCGGACCGACGCGGCCGCATCGCCGACCACGACGTCGCGGTGTTGAAGAGCTTCGGCGATGCGATCCGCGCCAGCTTCGCCATCGATCTGGCCAAGGGCGCCAAGGCCAGCGCCAACGCGTCGCGCGGTCCGGGGTTCGAGCCGGAGCGTGTGCTCGACCGCCAGCCGGACAGCTACTGGTCCACGCCGGACGACGTCACCACGCCGACGCTGACGCTGGAACTGTCGGCGGCGCGCAGCTTCGACCTGATCCGGCTGCGCGAATACCTGCCGCTGGGCGTGCGCGTCACCCGCTTCGCGGTCGACGCCGAGGTAGATGGGCAGTGGCAGCGCTTGGCCGAAGCGCAATGCATCGGCGCGCAGCGGATCCTGCGGCTCGATCGTCCGATCGCCGCGCGCCGTGTGCGCCTGCGTGTGCTCGAGGCGCCTGTCTGTCCGGCGATCAGCGAATTCGCGCTGTTCCGCGCGGTGGCGCCCGTTGCGGTCGCGCGGCCCACGACGAACGCGCCGGACGTGCTGTCCACCGCGGGTTGGCGCATCGTCGCGGCCAGCGCGCCGGGAGCGGAGAAGTTGCTCGACGACGATGCCGGCACGATCTGGGTCGTGCCCGCTCCCACGCCGGGCCATCCCGTGCAGGTGACCATCGACCTGGGTGCGCTGCGCCAGGTCGCCGGCTTCAGCCTCACCCCCTCGCGCACGGTGATGAACGGTGCGGCGCCGCCGAAGGGCTATCGCGCCGAAAGCAGCGAGGATGGCCAGCACTGGCAGCCGGCCGGTGGCGGCGAGTTGTCCAATATCGCCTACGCGCTCTCGACCCAGCGGCTGAATTTCCCCGAGGTCCGGCAGATCCGTTACCTGCGGCTGTCGTTCGCCGAAACAGCGCTGCCCGCGGAGCGGCTGGCGATCGCCGGGATCGGTGCCTTCTCGCGCTTGCGGTGAGGGCTGGCGCTCCCTCGCCGCGATGCGCGGTGGGGGAGCGTGCATCGCCGGGGCGATGCAGCGTCGTGGCTGCGGCGACGCTGGCGAGGCGTCGTAGATCGGCTTCGGAATGACGCGTCAGCGGCTTCGCTTCATTGTGCGTCGCGCGTGTGCCGACCACGGCTTGGGCGGGCGCAGCTGGCGCGCCAGCGCCGCGTAGGAGCACCGAGTCGGGAGCGCATGACGATGGTGCCGCGCAGCTCCTTGAAAGCGCGCCCCCGCCTCAGGCGACGAACGGCCGCGGCCTGGTGCGCACACTCTTCAGCGCCAGCCGCGCAGGCACCAATCCGGGCGCGGTCGCTTCCAGTGTCAGCGTGCCGGCATCGCGCGTGGTCTGCAGCAAGGCCATGCACAGACCGTTGAAGGCGCGGCGCTGGTCGGCCTTGTCGGGTTCGTGGCTGGACGGGTCGCCGTTGCCCACGCCGATCAGGCGGCCGGGGCCGCGGACGGCGAAGCGCACGGCGTCGCTGGCGGTGGGCACGACGCGGCCCTTGGCGTCGACGATCTCCACCGCGACCACGGCCACGTCCTCGGCGTCGGCCAGCAGATTCGCCCGTTCGCAGCGCAGGCGCACCGCGGCCGGGGCGCCCACGGTCTCGCGGCGCTGCGTCAGCACCTGCTTGCCGTCGCGGTAGCCGCGCGCTTCGATGCGGCCGGGTGCGTAGCGCACGCGCCACTCGACATGGCCGTAGGCCGGCACCTGCTGCAGGCCCTGGCTGACGCCATTGACCAGCAGTTCCACCGCGTCCAGGTTGCTGTGGCACCAGACGTCGACCATGCCGTTGTCGCGCTCGTCCAGCAGGCCGTCCCAGTTCCAGTGCGGGAACAGGTGCAGCACCGGCGCGGCGGTCCATTGCGCGCGGTAGTACCAGTAGTTGTCCTTGGGGAAGCCGCAACTGTCGAGGATGCCGAACTGCGAGGCCACGTTCGGCCAGCGGTTGTACGGGGTCGGCTCGCCGCGGTAGTCGAAGCCGGTCCAGACGAAGCCGCCGGCGATGTACGGGCGCTGCGCGACATAGCTCCACCAGGCTTCGGCGCTGCTGGCCCACCAGGGGTAGTCGAGGTCGTAGGCGCGGGCATAGCCGCGCACGTCGTCGGTGCGGTAGTTGCCGCGCACGCCGACGGTGCTGCCGGTCTCGCTGCCGTAGACCGGGATCTGCGGATGGCGCGCATGGAAGGCGTCCATCTGCGTGGTGCGGTAGTTGAAGCCGACCACGTCCACGACCTGGCCGACGCCGTCGTCGAAGCCCTTGTCCATGGCGAAGGTGGTGGGGCGGCTCGGATCCAGGCGCCGCACCAGGCGCTGCATGCGCGCGACGATGCGCGCGCCGCGCGCGGTGACCATCTGCGGCTCCTCGTTGCCCAGCGACCACAGCATCACGCAGGGATGGTTGCGGCCGCGCCGCACCATCGACGTCAGTTCGGCCATGGCCTCGTCGTCGGAGGACATGCGCCGGGTCTCGTCGATCAGCAGCAGGCCCAGCCGGTCGCACAGCTCCAGCACCGCCGGCGAGGCCGGGTTGTGCGCGCTGCGATAGGCGTTGCAGCCCATCGACTTGAGCTGGCGCAGGCGCCATTCGTGCAGGCGGTCGGGAATGGCGGTGCCGACGCCGGCATGGTCCTGGTGGTTGTTGGTGCCGTGCAGCTTGTAGGCCGCGCCATTGAGCAGCAGGCCGCGCTGCGGATCGAACTGCAGGCGGCGCACGCCGAAGTGGGTGGTGGTCGCGTCGCAGGTGCGGCCGTCGCCGAGCAGGCGCGTGGACAGCGTGTAGCGTTGCGGGTTCTCCGGCGACCACGGCGCGGGCGTGCCCAGGTCCAGGGTCTGCTGCACGCGCTGCACCACGCCGGGCTCGACCGTGATCGGCGCGGAACTGGCCTGGGCGACGATGCGCCCGTCCGGCGCGCGGATCACCGAGACCACGCTGCACTGCCGCGGCGTCGCGCCGTGGTTGCCGAGTTCGGTCTCCACCAGCGCCTGCGCGGCGCCGCCGTCCCAGACGCTGCGCACGTACACGCCGTCCATCGGCACGTGCAGTGCGTCGGTGGTGCGCAGCCAGACGTGGCGGTAGATACCGGCGCCTTCGTAGAACCAGCCTTCGCCGATCGTGGCATCCACGCGCACGGCGATGATGTTCCTGGCGCCGTAGTCGAGCACGTCGCTGAGGTCGACGTCGAAGCCGCAGTAGCCGCTGCCGTTGCGGCCGACGATGTGGCCGTTGCAGAACACGATGCAGTCGCGGAACACGCCGTCGAATTCCAGGCTGATGCGCTTGCCCAGGTCCTCGGCCGGAATCTCCAGCACGCGCCGGTACCAGCCGATGCTGGTCTGTGGATCGGTGCGGCCCAGCGGCTTGTAGCCGTGCGCGGCGGCCGGGTCTTCGCCATTGACCAGGGTGGAGGTCGGATCCTGGCGCGGCGGCAGCGCCACCGCCCAGTCGTGCGGCAGGTCGATGCGCTCCCAATCGCTGTCGTCGAAGCCGAGCAGGGCCGCATCGGCGGTGTCCTTGCCGGCCTTGGCGTAGGTGCGCTGGAACGTGCCGAAATTGAAGTCGCGTGCCGGGTCGTCGGCGTGGCCGAGATGGAAGCGCCAGCCGCCGTCGCACAGCAGGCGCTGGCGCGGCGCATCGTCGTCCAGATCCAGCGAAAGCGGCGCAATGGCATCGCTGCCGGTGGGCGTGGCCGCCAGCGCGGCCGGCGCCAGCGCCGCGGCGGCGCCGGG